>NZ_JACIFT010000010.1:0-229017 GCF_014197575.1 Rhizobium sp. BK538 | reverse complement strand
ACCATCGAGGTCCGCATTCCCCCCGTCGACATCGACCGCGTCTTTCCCGGCCAGCCCGCCCGCATGCGCTTCACCGCCTTCAACCAGCGCACCACCCCCGAACTCCACGGCACCGTCGCCGTCGTCGCCGCCGCAACAACCCTCGACCGCGCAACCGGCCAGCCCTACTACCTCGCCTCCCTCTCCCTTAACGACCAGAACCTCCTCAAGGACAACAAACTCATCCCCGGAATGCCCGTCGAAGTCTTCGTCCAGACCGCCGAACGAACCGCTCTCTCATACCTCCTCAAGCCATTCACCGACCAGATGATGAAGGCATTCAGGGAGGAGTAGCGTATCGAACAGTGCAGACCTCAGAGACCGGGGTGGTGCCGACGATCGGGCACCTAGAGCGCTACCGCTGTCACCGACTGTGGTTCGCAAGCGCGTGCGATGCGCATAATTTCAAATGGGAAGGAGTAGAATGGTGCCGCTTACGTGACTCGAACACGTGACCCCATCATTACGAATGATGTGCTCTACCGACTGAGCTAAAGCGGCAACTCTGTGGCCGAACGATGCGGCCCACGATTTGCATGGCGCTGATACAGGCATTGTTTGAAGATTTCAAGCGCCCTGTCATCTCTTCGGTAAAAAAGAAGGGCGCTGTGGAAATCTGCGGCCAGCCCCTAGAGCGACAGCCGCGTCCGGGCGGCTTTATACTCGGCCTCCAGCCGATCGACAAGCTTGCCGACGGGTTCGATCCCCTTGATGGCACCGATGCCTTGTCCGCTGCCCCAGATGTCCTTCCAGGCCTTGGCGCCGCCGACGGCCTGTTCGAAATCCATTTTCGAGGGATCCGCAACCGGCAGGTTGTCGGGGTCGAGGCCGACGGCCCTGACCGACGGCTTGAGATAATTGCCATGCACCCCGGTGAAGTAGTTAGAATAGACAATGTCGTTCGCCATGCCGTCGACAATCGCCTGCTTGTAGGCTTCCGAGGCGCGCGCCTCTTCGGTGGCGATGAAGGGAGTGCCTACATAGGCCATGTCGGCTCCCATCGCCTGCGCCGCGAGGATGGCGCCGCCATTGGCAATCGCGCCGGCAAGCAGCAGCGGCCCGTCGAACCATTCGCGGATTTCCTGGACAAGCGCAAAGGGCGAAAGCGTGCCGGCATGGCCGCCGGCACCGGCTGCGACGGCGATCAGCCCGTCAGCACCCTTGCGGATGGCCGAGTTCGCATGCCGGTTATTGATGACGTCGTGGAGCACGATCCCGCCGTAGGAATGCACGGCGGCGTTCACCTCCGGTACGGCGCCGAGCGACGAGATGACAACAGGCACCTTGTATTTGACGCAGAGCCTGAGATCGTGCTCCAGCCGTTTATTCGACATGTGGACGATCTGGTTGACAGCAAACGGGGCAGCCGGGCGTCCAGGGTTTGCGGTGTTGTGTGCGGCGAGGTCCTCGGTGATCATGGCAAGCCATTCGTCGAGCTGGCTCTCCGGCCGCGCATTCAATGCCGGAAAGGCGCCGACGATTCCGGCCTTGCATTGCGCCAGCGTCAGCGCCGGGTGCGAAATGATGAAGAGCGGCGAGGCGACGACCGGCAATCTGAGATCTTGGGTCAGGATCGGGGGTAGGGCCATGGGACACCATAAGAATTGACGTTTACGAAAACGTCAATGTGATAGCAGAGACTTTGTCGGAGGAAAAGCTCGCTCTATCGATTCCACAAATATCGGCTATTCTTTGCAAGGACATAAGATGGCGTACGGCAACCCTGCGTTTTCCCCCGCCGATGCGGATTGCAGGCAGGGCGGAGGCTTGCGATTTGCCGTGGCAGCGGTTACCGCATTTACGAAGTGTTAAGGACAGGGCCCAGTCTCAGAATAAAGGACCGGACGTGAGCGGATTAGAAACGGCTATCAGAACGGCGCTCAGCAATGCCGATCGCGACAATCCCGAAGTCCGTGCAAAGATTTACCAGTCCGCGCGTCAGGCTCTCGAAGCCGGTCTTCGCAAGCAGGACATCACCGACACGGAAGCGGTTGCCTATCACCGCCACCGGCTCGAAACGACGATTCACATGATCGAAGCGGAGGAGCGCGAGCGTCTTCATCCGCGCCAGGGACCGCCGGAGGTTCCTGTTCCACCCGTGGTGGAAATACACGAGCCCGTTGCCCATGTGGCAGCGGACGAGGCGACGAGCGTTTCGATCGGCGGAGAGACCCGCGAGCATTCGATCACGGACCCACGCTTCGACGACGAATCCAGCCTCGCTGGCGTCCATGCCGGCAGCGGTGATCATCTAGGCGTCGCGCCGGCTGCCGAGGCGCCTGTCGCGGAACGAAAGTCGGCCCAGATGGACTTCCGGCCGGAGCGCGCGGCCGTTCGCCGTAGACCTCGCAAGTTCTTCTCCCGGCTGCTGGTCGCCTGCGTGCTTCTCGCCTTCATCGGCATGGGGGCCTGGTGGGTGTACTCTTCGGGCTTGCTGAAGAGCGCCACAGAGCGAGATACAAGCGTCGCCAATCCGCCGGCGAGTACCCAGCCGGAAGATTTCGATGGTGCCGACGACGGCAACGGCAATGCTGCCGCAGGTGGCAATGCGGAACCAGTTGCGATCGATCCTCAAAATTCGTTTTCTGCCGACTGGATCGAGGTTTTCACGCCGTCCGACGTGGATGAGATCAAGGGCGGCCCACAATCTCAGATCCAGAAGGTCGCCGAAAACGATGGCCCGGCGGTGCGCCTGATCTCGCAGAGCAGCGGCGCCGACGGCAATGTCGGCATCAGCGTTCCGGCCGATGTGCTACAGCAACTGGCCGGCAAGTCCTCGACGATTGCCATCACGCTGCAATCCACCTCCGATGAGCCGACTCAGATTACGGTGGAATGCGATTTCCAGTCACTCGGCGACTGCTCCCGGCATCGCTTCTCCGTCACCCGGCAGAAGTCGGATGTGTTGCTTCAGGTCCGCTTCGATCGATCGCTGGCGCCGAACTCTGCCGGTAGTCTGATGATCAACAGCGACGTGGACGGCAAGGCGCGCGGCATCAACCTCTACGCCGTGCGGATCCTCCCGGGACAGTAGGCTATTTCAGGAAGCCGGGACCTGAACCGATGATCTTTTCGTCGAGCTTACCGACCGCATCTTTGTCCTTGCCGTCGTAGTCCATCGTTTTCAGCATGTGCCGAATGAGGTTCAGCCGGGCCCGGCGCTTGTCGTTGGCATGAATGACCGTCCATGGTGCGAATTCCGTATGGGTCTCCTTCAGCATCCGGTCGCGTTTCTCGCTATAGTCGCCCCATTTCGTCAGTGCCGCTATATCCATCGATGATAGTTTCCAGACTTTGAGCGGGTCGTGGCGTCGATCGTGGAAGCGCTTCAGCTGCATCTCGCGGCCGATATCGAGGTAGAACTTGAAGAAGAAGATACCCTCGTGGGCAATCACCTTCTCGAGCAGGGGCGCCTGGTTCAGGAAGTCTTCATACTGCTTGGGCGTGCAGAAGCCCATGACGGGCTCGACACCGGCGCGGTTGTACCAGGACCGGTCGAAGAGAACGAATTCTCCGGCTGTCGGGAACTGTGCGATGTAGCGCTGGAAATACCATTGCCCGGCTTCGCGCTCGGTAGGCTTGGTCAAGGCGACGACGCGGATAAGACGGGGATTCATGTGCGCTGACGAGGCGGAAATCGCACCGCCCTTGCCGGCTGCGTCTCGCCCCTCGAAAAGCGCCATGACGCGCTTGCCGGTGGCCTGCAGCCAGAACTGCACCTTCACTAGCTCGATCTGCAGCCTCTCCAGTTCCTCGAGGTATTCCTCTTCCTTGAGCTTTTTGTCGTAGGGATAGCCGCCGGATTGCAAAGCGGCCTCGTCAACCCAGTCCGGCAGCACGGGATCGTCGACATCGAAGACGCGCTTCTTTCCGCGGATGTCCAGTTCGACGGCTCTGCTCTCGACATCATCGGCCATGGCGTTCTCCCCGCTCTGAGTTTTGTTGAGCACAGGCGACCATATTTCTCGTTAAAAATCAAATGTCTTGCAGTTTGCCGAAATTCCTGTGCGTTCCCATCATGGCTTTTGCGTCTGCTGGCTGCAGCCGAAAACTTCTGTCATGATTCACGGCTATCAGGCAGAGTTTGAAGATAGAAGTACGAGTCGAAATCGCGAGGGGCAGTTGCAAGACGAGACGCCATGGACACGAAGCCTGATTTTGCGCATTCGGCAGGAGCGCCCCGTCCTGCTCGTGGCGCTGCTGATCGCACTGATCGCGCTTGCCGCAGGCGCGAACAAGTGGGTCGTGCTCGGTCTTCTGTTGCTGATGATCGTTACCGCTTTGTGGCACTCGGTTCCGATCATCCGGGACGTCACGCCAGAACCTGTTCCAGAGACTATCGACCTCCCCGCCAGCCGCCTGGTCGAAGTTACCGCGACGCTAGCGGCGCTCGATATCCCGGTCATGGTGCTTTCCGATGATGCCTCGGTACTTTACCAGAACCATGCAGCCGAAAAGGCGTTTGGCGAGGCCACGATTGGTGCCCATATTTCCGCGCGCCTGCGCTCGCCTGGCGTCCTCGACATCATCAGTGAAACGATCGCGACCAATGCACCGAACCAGATCGAGCACTCCGAACGCCTGCCATCCGAGCGTGTTTACATCGTCCGCAGCGCGCCTGTGGATCTTGACGGGCAGCAGCCTGCTGATGAGCGTTTCTTCGTGGTTTCTTTTCGGGATATTTCCGAAGTCCGCCGCATCGACCGCATGCGTTCCGACTTCGTCGCTAATGCCAGCCATGAGTTGCGCACGCCGCTTGCGTCCCTGCGCGGCTTTATCGAGACCATTCAGGGACCGGCAAAGAACGACGCGAAGGCGCAGGAGCGCTTTCTCGGCATCATGCTGGATCAGGCTACCCGCATGAGCCGCCTCGTGGACGACCTGCTGTCCCTTTCGAGGCTGGAACTGAAGTCTCATATCGCCCCGGACGAGAAAGTCGATCTGGTTCCTTTGCTCGGGCACGTCAGGGATTCGCTGGTGCCTCTTGCAAATGACGTCGGGGTCGAGATCGCTTTGCATCTTCCGCAGGGCAAAGCAGAGGTGCTTGGCGACCGTGATGAGCTGGTTCAGGTCTTTGAAAACCTCATAGAAAATGCCTGCAAATATGGGCAGGAGGGCAAGACCGTTGATGTCTTCCTTAAGAACGGTCAGGGCGAGCCGGTGGAAGTTACCGTGATCGACAAGGGACCGGGCATTCCAGCCGAGCACGTGCCGCGCCTGACGGAGCGATTCTACCGCGTGAGCATCGAGGATAGCCGCTCGAAGAAGGGCACGGGGTTGGGCCTTGCTATCGTCAAGCACATCCTGACGCGACACCGGGCGCGCCTCATCGTCAAGTCGGAAGTCGGGAAGGGGACGAGCTTCACCGTGCGGTTTTGACATAAAACTGTAAACGTTTGCTATTGCAATAGAATTTTTATCAATAAATTCAGATCTTTAACCTGTCACAAATGTTTCGTCAAAATGACATAAAAGCTCTAGCCATCAGAGGCTAAAGAGAGCGGGCCGCTGATAGACGGCACCGCCAAGGGCCGCTCAAGGCCGCACTCAGACCGCTATATGCCCGGGAGATTGTTATGAACGCTTTTAAACTCACGGTCGCAGCACTTGCCGCTTCCGCCGCTTTCGCTGGCGCGGCCGTTGCTCGCGACCAGGTTCAGGTTGCTGGCTCGTCCACCGTCCTGCCTTACGCCAAGATCGTTGCCGAAACCTTCGGCGAAACCTTCAAGGACTTCAAGACGCCGGTCGTTGAATCCGGCGGCACGGGCGCTGGCCTCAAGGAATTCTGCAAGGGCGTCGGCCCTGATAGCATCGACGTTGCCAACGCTTCGCGTCCGATCAACGCCAAGGAACTGGACGCCTGCAAGGCAGCCGGCGTAACCGACATCCAGGAAGTCAAGATCGGTTACGACGGTATCGTCTTCGCAACCGACTCGTCCAACCCGGACGTTGCCTACGTCCCGGCCGACATCTACAAGGCTTTGGCCGCTCAGGTTGTCGTAGACGGCAAGCTCGTCAACAACCCGTACAAGAAGTGGTCGGAAGTTAATCCGAAGCTCCCGGCTGTTGACATCGCTGCCTACATCCCGGGCGAAAAGCACGGCACGCGCGAAGTCTTCGAACAGAACGTTCTCGCAGCAGGCTGCAAGGCCTCCGGCGCTCTCGACGTGATCGCCAAGGAAATCACCGACAAGGCTGCTCAGACCAAGGCTTGCGTCGCAGTCCGTAAGGACGGCGCTGCTGTCGACATCGACGGCGACTATCCGGAAACGCTGGCGCGCATCGCTGCCAACAAGACCGGCGTTGGCGTCTTCGGCCTTTCCTTCTATGAAAACAATGCTGACAAGCTGAAGGTTGCGAGCGTCAACGGTATCGTTCCGTCGACCGAAACCATCGCGAACGGCACGTACCCGGTTTCCCGTCCGCTGTTCTTCTACGTCAAGAAGGCACACCTCGGCGTCATCCCGGGTCTCAAGGAATACGTCAGCTTCTTCGTTTCCGACCAGATGATCGGCCCCGACGGCCCGCTCGCTGAATACGGCCTCGTTGCTGCTCCGGACGCAGAGCGCGACGCGATCCGCAAGGGCGTTGAAGACGGCAAGACCATGTAATGACCTTTGCCGGCGCGATCACCAGATCGCGCCGGCATTGCCTTGTTCCGCCAGTTGGGGACGGGGTTTGAACTTCTCCAAGTTTGAGAGCCGGATCGGTCCGCCTGCCGTTTCCGCTTTTTGGGGTCAAAGGGCCTGGGGACCTTACGAATGAGCACATCCGTCATACTCCTGTGCCTCGCGGTGCTGGGCGCCGCTGGCTTTCTGGCAGCCCGCAGCCGCGCTACGGCACTTGTCGGAGGCAAGTCCTCTGCGTTGCATTCACGACCGGGTTACTATGGCGCCTATGCGGCGATCTGGACAATCCTGCCGGCACTGATCGTGCTGTGCGCCTGGTTGGCAATCAGCCCTTCGATCATTGAAGCCTCCGTCCGCGGATCGTTTCCGGACGACATCAAGGCGCAGCCCGCTGCGCAGCAGAATTTGAACTACGGCATGGTCAACGCCATTGCGCGCGGCTTGCCGCTGCTCGCTCCGGAGGAGATCAGCGGTGCTGCCAGCGATCCGGCTGGCCTCCAGGCAAAGCTTGCTGCGAAGGGTGTTCCGCTTGCCGGTCAGCCACAGCCCTACATGATCGATGCGGCGCAGATGCTTAACGCGGAATCCGGCTCCAGCCGCCTCGTCATGACGGCGCTGGTTCTCGTTCTTGCCGTTGCTGGCGCATTTTATGCGCTTCGCGAAGTCGCACCGCGGTTCCGTGCGCGAAACCGCGTCGAACGCGTCATGCTTTGGGGCCTGCTTCTGGCGTCGTCGATCGCCATTCTGACGACGATCGGTATCGTTCTGTCGATGCTGACGGAAGCCGCCCACTTCTTCGCGACAGTTCCTGCCGCAGACTTCTTCTTCGGAACGGTCTGGGATCCGCGCTTTGCCGGTGCCGGCAGCTCGTCCTTCGGGCAATTCGGCCTGATCCCGCTGTTGCTCGGCACGCTCTACATTGGCTTCGTGGCGATGCTCGTCGCGGTGCCGGTCGGCTTGTTCGCCGCGATCTACATGGCGGAGTATGCCGCTCCCAAGGTCCGCTCGATTGCAAAGCCGCTGCTCGAAGTTCTCGCCGGTATTCCGACGATCGTCTATGGCTTCTTCGCTCTTGTCACCGTCGGCCCCTTCCTCCGCGACCTTTCCTCGCAGGTCAACGGCCTCCTGACCGGCAACTATGCGAACTTCATTCAGGCGCAGAGCGTTCTGACCGCCGGTATCGTCATGGGCATCATGCTGATCCCGTATGTTTCGTCCCTGTCTGACGATATTATCACCGCAGTCCCGCGCGCCCTGCGGGATGGTTCGCTCGGTCTCGGCGCCACGCGCTCGGAAACGATCAAGAAGGTCGTGCTTCCCGCAGCGCTTCCCGGCATCGTCGGCGCGCTGCTGATGACCGCCTCGCGCGCCGTCGGTGAAACGATGATCGTCGTGCTTGCGGCAGGTGTTGCCGCCCGCATCCAGATCAACCCGTTCGAGCCGATGACGACGGTGACGGTCAAGATCGTCAACCAGCTGACGGGCGACCTCGAATTTACGTCGCCGCAGACGCTTGTTGCCTTTGCTTTGGGCATCACGCTGTTTTTCATCACGCTTTGCCTCAACATCTACGCGCTCTACATCGTGCGCAAATACCGGGAGCAGTACGAATGACGGATATTGTTTCTCCGGTTGAGGGTGTCGTTGTCTCCAAGGCACCCGAACGCCGCGATATCGGCCTCAAGCGCCGCTATGCCGCCGAACGCCGCTTCCGCGCCTATGGCGTCGCGGCAATCTCCTTCGGCCTGATCTTTCTGGCGATCCTGCTCACGAGCGTCATCAGCAAGGGCTACACCGCCTTCCAGCAGACGGTGATCACGCTGCCGATCGAGTTCAGCGAGAAGACGATCGACCCGAACAACAAGCGCGCCACCGATCCGTCGGTGCTGGTTGCCGCCAACTATCCCGTGCTCATCCGTGACGCGATGATCAAGGCGCTGAACCTCAATGCGTCGAGCCGTCCAGAGGTCCGTGACGCGACCGCGATGATTTCCAAGGGAGCGCCCATCCGGTTGCGCGACATGGTCATCGCTGATCCATCGCTGATCGGCAAGACGGTCAATGTGACGCTGCTTGCCGACGCCAACATCGACTCCGCCAACAAGGGTCAGATCGATCTGAAGGTGGACGAGAAGAACCGCAAGGTGAACGACAGGCAGGTTGGCTGGATGAACCAGCTGGCGGAAAGCGGGACGTTGCACAAGACGTTCAACACCGGGCTCTTCGTCAACGGCAACTCCAGCCGCCCCGAGGCCGCCGGTCTCGGCGTCGCCCTGATCGGCTCGCTTTACCTGATGTTGATCGTGCTCGTACTTTCGCTGCCGATCGGTGTTGCCGCTTCGATCTACCTCGAAGAATTTGCACCGAAGAACAAGCTGACGGACCTGATCGAGGTCAACATCAACAACCTCGCAGCCGTTCCCTCGATCGTCTATGGTCTGCTCGGCCTCGCCGTCTTCATCAACTTCGCCGGCCTGCCGCGTTCCGCATCGCTGGTCGGCGGTCTGGTGCTGACGCTGATGACCTTGCCGACGATTATCATCGCAACCCGCGCAGCGCTTCGCGCAGTGCCGCCGTCGATCCGGGCGGCTGCTCTCGGCCTCGGCGCTTCGAAGATGCAGATGGTGTTCCATCATGTGCTGCCGCTGGCCATGCCGGGTATTCTCACCGGCACGATCATCGGCCTGGCGCACGCGCTTGGCGAGACCGCACCGCTGCTCCTCATCGGCATGGTCGCCTTCGTGGCCAATGCACCGAGCACTCCGCTCGATCCGTCGACGGCTCTGCCGGTGCAGGTCTACATGTGGGCCAACGAAGCCGAGCGCGCCTTCGTCGAGCGTACCTCTGGCGCTATCATAGTCCTGCTCCTGTTCCTGATCGTCATGAACCTCGGAGCCATTCTCTTGCGTCGTCGCTTTGAGCGCCGCTGGTAAACGGAGTAGACATTATGAACATGTTGACGGAAGCAGCAGTTGAGAAGGCTCTGGATCAGAAGATGAATACCGTTCCCTATAAGATGATCGGCCAGGACGTCTCGGTTTACTACGGCGAGAAGCGCGCGCTCTTCGACGTGAAGCTGAACATTCGCGAAAACACGGTGACGGCGCTGATCGGCCCGTCAGGTTGCGGCAAGTCTACCTTCCTGCGCAGCCTGAATCGTATGAACGACACGATCGACGGTTGCCGCGTCACCGGCAAGATCACGCTCGATGGTGATGATATCTATGATCCTGACATCGACGTCGTGGAGCTCCGTGCCCGCGTCGGCATGGTGTTCCAGAAGCCGAACCCGTTCCCGAAGACGATCTACGAGAACGTCGCCTACGGCCCGCGCATCCACGGTCTCGCCAAGTCGAAGGCCGACATGGACCAGATCGTCGAACTCAGCCTGCAGCGCGCCGGCCTGTGGAACGAGGTGAAGGATCGCGTTCATGAAGCCGGCACTGGTCTTTCCGGAGGCCAGCAGCAGCGCCTTTGCATCGCCCGCGCTGTTGCGGTGAGCCCTGAAGTGATCCTGATGGACGAGCCATGCTCGGCACTCGATCCGATTGCGACGGCAAAGGTCGAGGAACTGATCCACGAGCTTCGCGAGAACTACACGATCGTCATCGTGACGCACTCGATGCAGCAGGCCGCCCGTGTTTCGCAGCGCACGGCCATGTTCCACCTCGGCAACCTCGTCGAAGAGAACGATACCGACAAGATGTTCACCAACCCGGACGATCCGCGCACCCAGGACTACATCATGGGTCGCTTCGGTTGATCGCCGGCGTCGGCAACCCTCACCATACTCAAGGATGAGCCCTATGGCATCGACACATATCTTTTCTGCCTACGACGACGATCTGAAATTCCTGTCCCGCCGTATTTCGGAAATGGGCGGCCTTGCCGAGCAGATGGTTTCGGATGCCGTTCGCGCTCTCGTCAACGGCGATACGGCCCTGGCCCAGAAGGTCATCTCCGACGACGTGATCCTTGACCACGCTGAACGCGAAATCGGGGACAAGGCGATCGTGACCATCGCCCGTCGCCAGCCGATGGCGGCCGACCTTCGCGAGATCATGGGTTCGATCCGCATTGCGGCCGATCTCGAGCGCGTCGGCGATCTCGGCAAGAATACCGCCAAGCGCGTCATCGCGGTCCAGAGCGCCGGCGTGCCGCGCAAGCTCGCCCGCGGCCTCGAGCACCTTTCCGAACTGGCGCTTGTCCAGCTCAAGGAAGTGCTCGACGTCTATACGAGCCGTGCTGCCGACAAGGCAAAGTCGATCCGTGAGCGCGACGAGGAAATCGACGCGATGTACACCTCGCTGTTCCGCGAGATGCTCACCTACATGATGGAAGATCCGCGCAACATCACCAGCTGCACGCATCTTCTGTTCTGCGCCAAGAACATCGAGCGTATCGGCGACCACGCCACCAACATTGCCGAAACCATCTATTACATGGCCACCGGCGCTCAGCCGGAAGGCGAACGTCCGAAGGACGATACCGCCAACACCGTCGGCGCCGTTACGGAATAATCGTTCCGCGACCGCGCCCCCAGGAGACCGAAACGAATGATACCAAAAGTAGCTGTCGTTGAAGATGAAGAAGCACTGAGCGTACTTCTTCGCTATAACCTTGAGGCTGAAGGCTTTGAGGTCGACACAATCCTGCGCGGCGACGAGGCCGAGATCCGGCTGCAGGAACGCACGCCGGACCTTCTGATCCTCGATTGGATGCTGCCGGGCGTATCAGGCATCGAGCTCTGCCGTCGCCTGCGCATGCGGCCGGAAACGGAGCGCCTGCCGATCATCATGCTGACAGCTCGCGGCGAGGAGAGTGAGCGTGTTCGCGGCCTCTCCACCGGCGCCGACGACTACGTCGTCAAGCCGTTCTCGACGCCGGAGCTCGTCGCCCGCGTCAAGGCGATGCTTCGTCGTGCCAAGCCGGAGGTACTTTCCACGCTGCTGAAGTGCGGCGACATCGAGCTTGACCGCGAGACGCACCGCGTTCATCGCAAGAGCCGCGAAGTCCGTCTCGGTCCGACCGAATTCCGGCTTCTCGAGTTCCTGATGGCATCCCCTGGCCGTGTCTTCTCGCGCTCCCAGCTGCTCGACGGCGTCTGGGGTCATGACATCTATGTCGACGAGCGTACCGTCGACGTTCATGTCGGGCGTCTGCGCAAGGCGCTGAACTTCTCCAACATGCAGGATGTCATCCGCACCGTTCGCGGTGCCGGCTATTCCATGGAAGCCTAAAGCTCTCCTGAGAGGCATCCACACCGTCCAACGAAAAACGGGCCCGCGAGGCGGCCCGCGAGGGCCCGTTTTCTTTGTTCCTTATCCGGCTTCCGGGTCAGGCGACCCGGTTGGCGGCCTTGCGGCGCTCGTTGACCGGCTGATAGGCCATGCGCTGGTGATAGGTGCAGTAAGGGGAGGAGTCTGGGGATTCGCAGCCGCAGAAGTGGAAGTCGTCCTTCAGCGGATCGCCGACCGGCCACTTGCAGGTGCGCTCGGTCAGTTCCGTCAGGCCGAGGCGGCGAGAAATCGGAACGACGACGTTTGCGGCCGGACGGTAGCTGATTTCCGCGATGGCATCGATTTCGATCTCTTCCTTGAGCATCGTCGCACCCTGCTGGCGGGTGACGGTGCGCGTGGTGACGCGAGATGCATAGTTCGGAGCGCGCGGCGCGGATGTCGTGCGCTTGGGCGTTCTGACAGTGGTCGTCGAGCCTCCGGCCTTGGCGCGGCCGGGCAAACTCAAACGGTGGACTTTGCCAATGACGGCGTTACGGCTTACACCGCCAAGTTGCGCTGCGATCTGGCTGGCGCTCAGGCCCTCGGACCACAGCTTCTTCAGTTTTTCAACGCGCTCGTCTGTCCAGTTCATGCCCCTGTCTCCGCCTTATTAGCGTTGGTGCAGGCAGAATCCCTCACCATTGCCCCGGACGTATCCGAGGCAAGAAACGCTTGCTCGATTTTGGTGACTAGTTCCGCCGCATGCAGTCTAGTAATTGAGTTTTAACCTAGTGTGAGGCTGAGTCTGTGACAAGAGTCGGTTGAATCTCGGCGAATCGAATTTCAAGTTTTCCCCAACTTGCTGGGCGAGAGAGTCATTTCTGCAACATTAGTTGTTGATAGCTCCAGCGCCTCCGGATGGCGGCTTGACGCATGCAGGAAAACCTCAGTTTTGTTGACATTGCAGTGCGAAAAGTAAATAGTGCTGCTCGCCGCCGAAAGGCGGCATTTTTAATTTTCCGGACCCGCTTTCCTTAGCCGGAGTCCGGCCGCTTGTGGTCAATGACAGGAGATCGCGCCATGGCTGAAGCCGCGCTTTACGATACCTACTCTCGTGCCCCGCTGCGGTTCGAGCGAGGCGAGGGCGTATGGCTGATCACCGAAACGGGCGAGCGATATCTTGATTTCGGCGCAGGCGTTGCCGTCACCTCCGTCGGCCACGGCCATCCGCATGTGGTAGGCGCGCTGAAAGAGCAGGCCGACAAGGTCTGGCACCTGTCCAATATCTACGAAATCCCGGGTCAGGAAACGCTCGCGAAGCGGCTGACCGAGGCGACCTTCGCCGACAAGGTGTTCTTTACGAACTCCGGCGCAGAAGCCCTGGAATGCGCGATCAAGACCGCGCGCCGCTATCAGTTCTCAAAGGGCCATTGCGAGCGGTTTCATATCATCACCTTTGAAGGTGCCTTCCATGGTCGTACGCTGGCGACGATTGCTGCCGGTGGCCAAGAGAAGTACCTCGAAGGCTTCGGCCCGAAGGCGCCCGGCTTCGATCAGGTTCCGTTCGGCGATCTCGATGCCGTTCGCAGCGCCGTCACCAGCGAGACGGCCGGAATCCTCATCGAGCCTGTTCAGGGCGAGGGTGGCGTCCGTGCGGCGGCCAGCGAGTTCCTTAAGGCGCTTCGTGCGATCTGCGATGAGCACGGCTTGCTGCTGATCTTCGACGAAGTGCAGACCGGCATGGGTCGCACCGGCAGGCTCTTTGCACATGAATGGTCCGGCGCCACCCCCGACATCATGGCAGTCGCCAAGGGCATCGGCGGCGGCTTCCCGCTCGGCGCCTGCCTTGCCACGGCTGAGGCCGCTTCCGGTATGAAGGCTGGCACACATGGCTCCACCTATGGCGGCAATCCGCTTGCCATGGCTGTGGGCAGTGCCGTGCTCGACGTGATCCTCGCAGACGGCTTCCTGCAGCAAGTGCGCGACGTCTCGCTGGTTTTCCGTCAGGGCTTGGCCTCGCTCAAGGATCGCTATCCTGATATCATCGAGGACGTTCGCGGCGAGGGACTGCTGCTCGGCGTCAAGGCTGCCGTGCCGTCTTCCGAGCTGCTGCAGGCAATCCGTGACGCCCATCTGCTCGGTGTTCCCGCAGGCGACAACGTTATTCGTCTTCTGCCGCCTCTGGTCGTCACTGCTGACGAAGCCCGTGAGGGCCTTGCCCGCCTAGAACGCGCTGCCGAAAGCGTGCGCGCTTCGAAGGTCAAGAAGACGGCTTAATGGATAATGCCTGCCGGACGGCGGGCGTGATAGGTAAAGACAATGGCTTCCCCCAAACACTTCCTCGATCTCTCCGCTGTTGCGTCATCCGACCTGCGGCTCATCATGAATGACGCCATCTCCCGCAAGCAGGCCTTCAAGGCCGGGCAGGGTGACAAGCCGCTCGCCGGCAAAATGCTGGCGATGATCTTCGAGAAGCCCTCGACCCGTACCCGCGTGTCTTTCGATGTCGGCATGCGCCAGTTGGGCGGCGAGACGCTATTCCTGTCGGGCACCGAAATGCAGCTTGGCCGTGCCGAGACCATCGGCGACACGGCGAAGGTACTCTCACGCTACGTCGATGCGATCATGATCCGCACCACCGATCATGCCCGCATGCTGGAGCTGGCCGAGCATGCGACCGTTCCCGTCATCAACGCGCTGACCGACGACACGCACCCCTGCCAGATCATGGCTGACATCATGACCTTCGAGGAGCATCGCGGACCCATCAAAGGCAAGACGATTGCCTGGACCGGTGACGGCAACAACGTGCTGCATTCGCTGGTCGAAGGGGCTGCCCGTTTCGGCTATCGTATGAATATGGCGGTCCCCCTTGGTTCCGAGCCAAAGGATCACTATCTGAACTGGGCCCGCAATGAGGGCGCCGAAGTCATGCTCTGCCATGATGCCGACCGTGCGGTCGCTGGCGTCGATTGCGTGGTGACCGATACCTGGGTCTCCATGAATCAGGAACATCGGGCCCGGGGTCACAACGTCTTCCAGCCTTATCAGGTCAATTCGGCTTTGATGGCGCAGGCCGGCAAGGATGCATTGTTCATGCATTGCCTGCCTGCCCATCGAGGCGAGGAAGTCACGGACGAGGTGATCGACGGCCCGCAATCCGTGGTCTTCGATGAAGCGGAAAACCGTCTTCACGCGCAGAAGTCGATTCTTGCTTGGTGCCTGGGCGCGATCTGAACCATACTGGACGTCACGTTTGGCCGGAAGGCTCGTTGGCCGCGCGAGCGGATGGACACTCTCGTCTGCCGCTCTCAGACTAGGAGAAGACTATGGCAGACCCTGCAGCCGCCCTCGGCGAGTTCAATTTCGCCGGTGATGATCACGTCGTTCCGTTTCAGGTCGAAGGCCTGGATGTGCGTGGTCGCGCCGTCCAGCTCGGGCCGATGCTGGACGCGATCCTTGAGCGTCATCGTTATCCCGCGCCTGTCGCGAGGCTTCTTGCCGAAGTCGTCGTGCTGACGGTGCTGCTCGGCACGTCGCTGAAGTTTGACGGCAAGTTCACGGTGCAGACCAAAGGCGACGGCCCGGTGGACCTGCTCGTTTGCGATTTCTCGACGCCCGAGAACGTGCGTGCTTATGCACGCTTCGACCAGGGCCTCCTCGACAAGGCCATCGCCACCGGGCAGATCGAGCCTGAACAGCTGCTCGGCAAGGGCATGCTGGCGTTTACGATTGACCAGGGCAAATTCACCCAGCCCTATCAGGGCATCGTTGCGCTCGACGGGGCCACCCTCGAGGAGATTGCCGGCACTTATTTTCGCCAATCGGAGCAGATCCCGACGCGGGTGCGTCTTGCCGCTGCCGAGCTCTTCGACCGCGACGAAGCGGGCAAGCCGCGTCACCGCTGGCGGGCAGGGGGTCTCGTCGCCCAATTCCTGCCGGAAGCGCCGGAGCGCATGCGCCAGCCGGATCTTCACGGCGGCGACGGCGACACGGCCGGCGGTTCCCACAAGGAAGACGATGCCTGGATGGAAGCCCGCTCGCTCGTCGACACGATCGATGCCGACGAGTTGACGGATCCGCAGGTCGGCACCGAGAGGCTGCTCTACCGGCTGTTCCACGAGCGCGGCGTTCGCGTCTACGAACCGCGCGAGGTCTTCGATCGCTGCAGCTGTTCGCGCGAGAAGATCAAGGGCGTGCTGACGGGCTTCTCTGCCGAAGAAATCGATGCCAGCCAGGAAGACGGCGCGATTTCGGTCACCTGCGAGTTCTGCTCGACGACCTATCGCTTCGAAGTGGAAGAGGTGGCCCTGACTGCTGGGTGATCAGTTCAGGACTCTGAGCAGCCCTGGCGAATCCAGCGAGAAGGCGGGTATTGCGACATCGAAAAGCTCGCCTTCGTCGGTTTCCATCTGGTAGTGGCCGAACATCAGCCCTGATGGCGTATCCAGCGGGCAGCCCGAGGAATACTCATAGGTATCGCCCGGCGCAAGCCGCGGCTGTTCGCCGACAACGCCGGCGCCCGTCACCTCATCGACGATTCCGTTCTGGTCGGTGATGTTCCAGTAGCGGTTCACTAGCCGTACGGTCGTGTCGGAATTGTTGCTGATGACAATCTTGTAGCCCCAGACATAACGATCGTCCTCCGGATCGGATTGCTCCTCCAGATAAAAGGGTTCGACGACGACTTCAATGTCTCGTGTAAGGGCGCGGTACATGCCTACACCATAGTCAACATACGTTACCGGTATCTTATACGACGGCCGATCCGTCAATAAACCGATAGGCGATCACCTCCCTAATGCCTGCAATAGCAAGAGGTTTCGCGCGCTAAGCCCAATTTTAGCCCGTTTCGCGTGTGGCAGAAGCGCGTATGGTAGTCGGCCGGATCGGAGGGTGACCCGGCCGATATGGGCCGATCAGGCCTTCACTTTGGCGAGCGCCTGGGCGAAATCCTCGATCAGATCGTCCGTGTCCTCGATGCCGGCGGAGAGACGAACGGTGCCGCCGGAGATGCCGAGCTCAGCGCGTGCTTCGTCGGTCAGGTTCTTGTGCGTCGTCGTCGCCGGGTGCGTGATCAGGCTCTTGGCGTCGCCCAGATTGTTGGAGATCTTGACGATATCAAGCGCGTTCTGAAGCGCGAAGGCTGCTTCCTTGCCACCCTTCAGTTCGATGGCGACGAGCGTCGAGCCGCCCTTCATCTGCTTGGCGACTATGTCGGCCTGCGGATGGTCCTTACGGCCGGGATAGATGACCTTGGCGACCTTGGGCTGATTGGCCAGGAAGTCGGCGATCTTCGACGCATTTTCGGTCTGCTGCTTGACGCGTAGCGGCAAGGTCTCCAGCCCCTTCAGCAGCGTCCAGGCTGTGAACGGCGACATCGCCGGGCCGGTGTGACGGTAGTAGTCCTGTAGGTTCTCGTTGATCCATTCCCGGTCGGACAGGATCACGCCGCCGAGGCTGCGGCCTTGCCCGTCGATGTGCTTGGTGGCCGAATAGACGACGATATGGGCGCCGAGTTCAAGCGGCTTCTGGAAAATCGGGGTCGCAAAGACGTTGTCGACGACGACCTTGGCGCCGATCTGGTTGGCGAGCTTCGCGACGCCGGCGATATCGATCACCTCGAGCGTCGGGTTGGTCGGGCTCTCCAGGAAGAACACCTTGGTGTTCGGGCGGATCGCCTTTTCCCAGTTCTCCAGATAGCGGCCGTCGACCAGCGTACACTCGACACCGTATTTCGGCGCCAGCGTCTCGACGACCCAGCGGCACGAGCCGAAGAGCGCGCGGGCGGCAACGATGTGGTCGCCGGCCTTCACCTGGCAGAGGATTGCGGCGGTAACGGCTGCCATGCCGGATGCCGTAGCGCGGGCTTCTTCGGCGCCTTCGAGTGCGCACATGCGCTTTTCGAACATGTCGTTTGTCGGGCTGCCGTAACGGGCGTAGATATAGCCTTCTGTCTCGCCCTTGAAGCGTGCTTCTGCCGCTTCCGCGCTTTCATAGACGAAGCCCTGCGTGAGGTAGATTGCTTCGGAGGTCTCGCCATATTGCGAGCGCAGCGAACCGTCGTGGACGAGTTGGGTTGCCGGGCGCCAGGTCTTGCTCATGAATCACCACTTTCAAACAACAAAAAACCGGCCGCGAAAGCAGACCGGTTTTGCACCCGGTCCTTTTAGCCACTTGTTTAACGTGGCTGCAAGCCGACCGGCCAAATCACCACGGGATAAAGCTGCAATACTGCCGTTCTATGCTTGCGTCAATTCCTTGAGTTTGGTTTTGTTTGCGACAAATATGGATGGGGCATGATGGCTCGCGTAACAGGAATTTTGGCAGATCGCGCGATTGCCGCGCTTTTTGAGGCTGGGCGCCTCAGCTCCGAGCGTGATTTGGATCACGACCAGATCCAGCCGGCAAGCCTTGACCTCAGGCTCGGCGCCAAGGCTTTTCGCGTTCGCGCGAGCTTCATGCCAGGCCCATCCCATCTCGTGTCCGACAAGCTCGATCGTCTGAGCCTTCACGTCGTCGACCTCTCCGAAGGTGCCGTGCTGGAAACCGGCTGCGTCTATATCGTTCCCTTGATGGAGCGCCTCGACCTGCCGGCCGATATGTCGGCCTCGGCCAATCCGAAGAGCTCGACGGGACGACTGGATATCTTCACGCGCGTCATCACTGACTACGCCCAGGAGTTCGACAAGATCCCGACCGGCTATTCTGGACCCCTCTATCTCGAGATCAGCCCACGCACTTTCCCGATCGTCGTGCGTCGCGGCTCGCGCCTCTCGCAGATCCGATTCCGTGTCGGTCACTCCTTGCTTGGCGAGCCCGAATTGTTGGCGCTGCACGATGCTGAAACGCTGGTTGCCAGCAAGCAGCCGAATGTATCGGGTGGCGGGATTGCCTTGTCGATCGACCTTGCCGGCGACAAGGACGGCCTGATCGGCTACCGCGGCAAGCACCACACCGCCGTCGTCGATGTCGACAAGAAAGCACAACACGACATCTATGACTTCTGGGAGCCGCTCTATAGCCGTGGCCGCAACGAACTGATCCTGGATCCGGACGAGTTTTACATCCTGGTCTCCCGCGAAGCCATCCATGTGCCACCGCATTATGCGGCCGAGATGACTCCTTTCGATCCGCTGGTCGGCGAATTCCGCGTGCACTATGCGGGCTTCTTCGACCCCGGCTTCGGCCATGCACCTGCCGGCGGCCGCGGCAGCCGTGCCGTGCTCGAGGTCCGCAGCCACGAGGTCCCCTTCATCCTCGAGGACGGCCAGATCGTCGGCCGCCTGGTCTACGAACACATGCAGGAACACCCAGAAAGCCTCTACGGCTCCGGCCTCGGCTCCAATTATCAAGCCCAGGGCCTGAAGCTCTCGAAGCACTTCCGCATCTGAGCGTCCTGGCGTTCGCTATTATTCGGCCAGGGGTGGGGCAACGTTCCTGTTGCCGATTTGCAAGAGCGGTGTCCGACGTGTGATGAAGGGAGGCGGCCTGTAGGATCGTCTTGAGCCCTGCTGAGTTCGGGCCGTGACCGTGTGCTGTTCCAGATCGCCGACAAGGACCGATGGGCGCGCGAACATACGCTTCCAGAGTCCTCTTCCGGCCGCGAGCGGATACGCACGCCTTGGCATGACTTCCGGCATTTCACTGAAGATCCGCTGTACCATCTTCTGGCGAACCTCCTCCGGCGTTTTCTTGATTTCCCAGGCATCCCGCCGGTCCCTGATACCGACGATGGACACTGACACGCCTGATCGAGCCCTGTCCATCGCGGTCACCTGGCCGGCAACATCGAAGTCTGCGAACGGCGTAAAGATCAAAATATCGCCCAATCGCATTTCGGCGAAGGCGGCCTCATCCTGCATGGTTATCCTTGCCTTGTGGATCGATATTGTATCGAGGGTGCAAGCCGAGGATCTGCCGCGACTGGCAGCATGCCCTTGGCGATCCAGGGGAAACTGGATGTCGTCCAGCGCTTCTCTCGGAAGTTCGATGCAGACGAGCAGTGATACGAAAGCGTAAACCATCACGACCATGCCCCATGCCACGCTGAAGCCGTCGAGGTCATTATAGGTTCCAAGCAACGGTCCATTCAGCATCCCAACAAAGGTCAGGACGATGACGCAAAGGAATGTCCCGGCAATCGGGTAAATGATTTCGACGCGCCCGCGGTCCTCACCCTTGGCCGTCACTTTGAAGGGGCGACCGAATGGATGGAGAAGCGCATGGAAGAGGGCGATGGTGATCGGCACGGCTGACACCATTTGCGACACTTCGGTAAAGAGCGGCAGGCTGCGTCCGCCCGAGACCCATGCGTGGAATGCCCACATGCCGGCGACCATCGGCAGCGCGTAGAGGAAGAAGGCCTCGGGCTCCATGCGGATGGCCGGCAGGCCGAGGAAGTAGTAGAGCAGCGGTGCTGCCATCAGCAGCAGGATGAATGGGCGGCAGAACCAGAAAAGCAGACCGTGGAAGTAGTGCATCCTCTGAACGAAGGTGAAGCCCTTGCCGAGGAAGGGGCCATCGCGAAGAAGCGCTACCTGGATTGTGCCAAGGCACCAGCGGCAGCGCTGCGTAATGTAGCCGGAGAGGCTTTCCGCCGATAGGCCGACGCTCAGGCGCTCGTTCAGCCAGCGTGTCTTCAGTCCCTTCTGAAGCAGGCGATAGGTCAAGTGGATATCCTCGGTTACCGTCTCCTGTGGCATGCCACCGATCATCGCCAAGGCGTCCCGACGCACGACGCACGACGTCCCGACACAGAAAGCGGCCCCCCAGCCATCCTTTGACGGCTGCATGACATCGAAGAAGATACGTTGGTCATCGACCCAAGCTTTCGAGGCCAAAAGGTTATGCTGGACAGGGTCGGCGTTGTAATAAAACTGCGGTGTCTGAATAACGCCGATGTCCGTATTGATGAACTGGCCCACCGTACGGTTCAGAAGCGCACGCTGCGGCGCGAAATCCGCATCGAGAATCAGAATAAAGGGCGCGTTGGTCTCCTTCGCTGTTTGTCGTATGGCGTTGTTGATATTGCCGCCCTTGGCGCCGGCATTGTCCGCGCGCCTGAGATAGCGGACACCGACCTCTGCGCAGTAGTCCTCCAGCCAATCTCGCCGTCCGTCGTCCAGCACCCAGACCGTGAAATTGCTGTAGTCGATTGCCTTTGCCGCAAGAATTGTTCGCTCCAGAATCGATAGCTCTTCGTTGTAGGTGCAGATGAAAATGTCCACGGCAGGCTGTCGCGCAAGTCTTGCCAGCAGTGCCTCGCTGGCGTCGGCCGCGCCGTGATGGTCGGTTCGACGGAAAAAGAAGACGATCGACAAGACCGTGTAGAAGATGACGACGAGCTCGAAGGACAGATAAATCCTTGGCCAGATGGCATAGGCGCTCCATTCGAAGTCCGGCAAGGTTTTCGTGAGGCGAAAATATAGGTAGTTCGACAACATCACGATGAGGATCGAACCGAAGATAATCCGGTCGACACCGCGGCGACTGTCGAGAAGCCAGCTGCATCCCAGTATCAGCGCAATGGCCAACGCCGCGAACAGCATCGAATCTGACAGCGTGACTACTTCTGGGGACATGGGGACTCCTTGCCATTGGATGTCTGGCCCGCGCTGCCGACAAAGGGGTTGAGATCGAGCGCGGCAAGGATGGCCCAGCCCGTGGCGCCGATATGCGGCAAACGGTAATACTTGAAGTCGCCAGGCGCCGAGTTCGGCCCTACCTGAAGGCCGGTCGACAGCTGTTCGTTGACCGTCGCGTAGATCAGGTTGCCTGGCGTGAGCTGAGTTTCGATCGTCTTGAACAATGGCTCGGCCTTTGCCGGTTGGCCGGTAAGGCGAAGCACGAGTGCGGCCTGTGCCGTTCCTTCGAGCCAGATCCCGTCGCGGTCGCTATTGAAGTCGAAGCCGCCTTCTACGCCGTGGTGGACTTCTGTCCACTCGATCACACGGCCGGCCTTGGCCTTGAAATCGGGAACGGCAATCAGCGGCCAAAGCTCTGCGTCGAGCCCCGACATAGCGATATTCGGAGCGTTGCTGTCCGGTGCGCTGCCAATAAAGAAGCGCCCTTCGCCTTCATTCCACATGGCCTTCAGAAACTGCAGGGCGCTGTCGCCACGATGTTGCCAGTCACCACCACTGTCGAGGCTGGCAAGCCAACTGTCCGCTGCATAGACATCCAAGTTATGCTCGGTCGATTTCCACGTCATGCGCTCAGGCGCTGGCTCGTGACCGAAGTAGCCGCCGAAGTAGCCGACGTTGCGGGGATCTGCCGTGCTTCGATGAATCCAGTCCATGATCTTGCGGGCGGCGTCGAGATACGCCGGCTGGTCTGTTTCCTCAAAGGCCATCAGCAGCGCCAGCGCGCCCCAAGCGGTGCTGCCCGTCGCCGAGCCCACCTGGTAGCCGTCCTCGATCCAGGAGTTGCTGGTCGCATTCCAGTAACCTGGCAGCAACATCCCTTCCTTGCCCGGAATGACCGGTCCCGACCGATATGCGTTGCGAAGGCGTCCGTCGTGGTAGTAACGGTCGGTTTCCAGCGCGACCACAAGCGCGTCGGCAACCCGGCGCGCCTCCTTTTTTCGCTGGCAGCCGTAGAGGGCCATCAAGGCGACCGCATTGTCGTAGGTAAAGCCCGTATTTTCGAGAGCCGGGTGTAGGGCGGAGCCGCCGTTCGCGGGCTCGAAGCTACGAAAGATGAAAGGCTGTTCCGGGTCACCGCTCAATTGTGCGGCCAAGCCGTCACAAAGCGAGCAAGCCAACTGCCTGCGTTGTTCATTATCAGCCTCTGCGGAAGAGACGAAAAGCGCAATGCCAACAAGTGCGAACGCAAGCACCGGCAAGTTTGGTATTGACCACTTCGCACGCTTCATTCCTGCCTCGCAATACAACGGTTGAGATCGGCGTGGTGTTATGGGGCTGCGGTCTGGGCGCTCGCAGCGCGTGGACGGACGGTCTTGTCGAATAGCGTCGAGGCGGAGAGGATATTGCCGGGGGAAAAGATCGTATTGAGGGCTAACCTTGAATACCGGGCCACCCGCGAGACCATCGTCTCTCCGAGCGAAACGATCACGTCTTCGCCGACGTGGCATCCGAAGAATTTGTCATTGCTACGCTGCGCCGTCATCGCCTCGTCCGCCGCCGGCTCATCCATCTTGACCAGTACGTAGACTTCGTGGCCTTCGGCTTCCGGGAATTTTGCAAAATACCGATTCTCGGGACCCGAATTGAAGTATCGAACGATCTTGTAGATGTGGGCGCTTCGCTTGACCCCCAGGCTGCGGAAATTGACCATCGCCGGCATGCCGATCTCAAGCGAAGTTACGTCACGGCTCCGATAGACGGCGGCAGCAAAAGCGTCATCGCAATCGAGCGATTTGGCGACCGGCTGTCCCTGCATGACGAAATCACCGAAGGACGCGTCCACGCTGACGATTTGGCCGTGGCGCTCGGCCACGACGTCTGCGGCGCCGGTCTTGCCGAGGCGCCCCTCTTCGCGTCCAATGAGGTTTTCGACCTGCAGCTTGCGCTCTGCCATCTGATTGATTTCGATGGTGTCTTCGGCGATATCGCCGGAAAGCTTCGATCGCTGCATCTCAAGCGTCAGAAGGTTGGCGGCAACGGTGCCCCCGGTATAGATATCGCGGCTGACAAGCGATCGGACGATCTCGTTGCGGCGCAGTTCGCCTCTCGCTGCGTCGAGTTCATATTGGGCCGCATTCCGCTTCTGGCGCTGTGGCTCGATACTCGCTTCCGAGACGAGGCCCTTTTTCAGGAGCACCAGCTGCCGCTGCAGCAGCGCGTCCTGTTCGCTGAGGCGCGCCTCATAGGTCTGGACAGTGGATTTTGAATTGTCGGTCACCGCGGCTAGCTCACTGAGCACGCCGTCCTTCACGCTGGTGATCTGGGCTTTGACCTTCTCCAATTGCTCCTTGCGCTCGGCAACAACGCTCGTCGTATTGTTGAGCTTCTCCGCCAAGTCGAGCTTCTCGAGCCGAAGCCCCGTCAACGACGTTTGGTCCTGATTGGGATTGGAAACCGTTGCCATCACGTCGCCGAGATCGACGACTTGCCCGACTTGCAGCGAAATCTTGTCTACCCTGCCATAGATTGGCGAGGCAATCATTTGTACGGGAGCGTTGACGACTGCGCGGGTCGAAACGATGAAAAACTGATTAGGGATCATCGCCATCGCAATGATGAAAACCAGCATAAACGCGAACGAGTAGCCGAGGATTCGAGATACTAAAAGTATCCTGTGATCGCGTTGATCAATGCCTGCAGTTGCGTCCTTCATTTTCTTCAGTCCTGACATCGTCATGATTCAGATGAATTGAAGGGCGTTTCCAGAGTAACTTTTGTTTTTGTCTGTGTTGGCGCTTATAACATTCAGGTTATTTGCGGTAAACGGCATTTTATTATGAAAAAGAAGTATTGATCCGCAGTTGCAGATGCATTCCGCGAACCGCGCGGAGGCTGCAAATATCTGACATGCTTGTTGCTATCATTAGTGTTTGGCCGCTTGACAGCGGCGATCATCTGTAGAAAGTCTCGCTTTAATGCGGGTGTAGCTCAATGGTAGAGCAGCAGCTTCCCAAGCTGAATACGAGGGTTCGATTCCCTTCACCCGCTCCAGCAACCTTTCAACAAGTTAGATAAGGATTTCGACCGCGGAACAAACCGTGGTTTTACAGGCAGTTTTACAGCGCCTGTTCGTCGTTCGTGCTTTTCGATCCGATTTTTTTATGTTCGCGCGCCTCTTTAAGCTGACGAATTGCCTCGCGCGTCGCCGCCCCGCGGCTGACATAACGGCGAATAATCTTCTCCACTTGGTCTTCTTCCCAGCCCATGATTTCCGCTATGACGCGGATTGACAGTCCGGCGGTGTAGAAGTTGGTCGCAGCTGTGCCGCGCAGGTCATGGAAGTGCAGATCGCGCTCCTGCATCCGCGCCTCGACCTTGGCGGTCCAAAATGAGCTGGCGAGGCCGTCTTGCGTCCAAGGCCGCTTGCGGCTGTTGGTGAGAATGATGGGCGAGCGCTTCGGAATTCGGTCTAGAAGTTCATTGAGGGCATCGTAGCGGGGAATGACCGCTTCTTTGCGGTGCCTGCTTTTGCCCGTAGATATCACAATGGCATCCCGCCCCACGTGCGACCATGCCAATCGGACCAAGTCGCCCGCTCTCAGACCGGTATGTGCCGCAAGGTCAACGGCAAGGGCAACCTCGACAGAGGCTTCGGTTTTAAGCTGCGCGATGTCGTCGGCCGTCCAAATGATTTCCGCCCTGGATTGACTGTATAGGTGTTTAATACCTTCGCACGGATTCGAAGCGATCTTACCCATGGGATCGACGGCATGAGATAGCAGCCGTGAGAGAACCTGCAGCGCGAAATCTGCCGTTCGCGGTGTCTCGGAATACTCTCTGCGCCACCGAATGATGTGAGGGCGGATTTTTTCGGGCCGATTAAACTGCGCGATGCTAAGCCCGCCAAAGCGCTCTGTTATCCGGTCGAGCCATGGTGACCAAACGCGCCTCGTTGAAGCGGCGAGCTTTCCGTACTCGTGGGTCTTGTAGTGAGTGATCACCGACAGGAATTTGCCTTCGTCCGGCGTCCGTCTGTCGGCGATTGCCTCGTTGTAGGATTTCATGAATTCGAAGGAGCCCGGAAAGCCTTTGAGGGCAGGGCGCCTCGCCAGGCATAATAGTAGACACGGCCCTTCGACTTCACCGTATGGATACCCTCAAGCTCGATTTCGACCATGACGCTCTTCGAATTCCCTCAATTCCCGATCGAGCTCGCTCTCATCAGGTTGTCCCGGAGGCGCAAAATGCCACCTCATGCCACCATCTGGCAATGTGTCCATTGCCAGCGGAACGATGCCTCCGCTTTGAGGGCAGCAAGTGTTGTAGTGATGTCGGTAGACCTGATTACGGCTCGACGTCCCATCGCTCACCTTCCTGTCCATGCATCAAATTCGGCGCGAAGGTCTAACCACCGGTTACGGGCGCCGGCGTCGGTGTTCAATTCGTTGCGACTATCGATTTTCAGAAGGTATCGAACATGGGAGTCCACGCGGACGGCGTCGCTGACTTCGGTCGCGCCCTTCTTTTCGAGCAGGAAGCGCCGGAACACCTGATCGTTCGATCTCATCGCACATTCGGCCGCGTAATTGGCGTTCTTACGCACATGCTCTGCCTGTTGCTGCTGGCGAGGCTTCCAGCGCCGGATCTCACTGAATGCATCCTGGAGCAGTCCAAGGAGAAAACGTATATCGTCATGGGCATGAAGCAGGAAGTCGCGGTCAACGTAGCCACACTCGACGGTCAACTGCGCCACGTGGACCGGCTTTGTGTTCGGCACGATGACGGCGATCAGCTCAGTGCCGGTGCTGCCTAGCTGCCAGTTGGTGCTGGCCTCGGCATAGCGTGCACGTATCGCGGAGAGACGCTTGGCGTCTTCGTTAGAAGCCAAGGATGCCTCCCTGGCGATCGGGCTCATGGGCGGCGGTATACATGGAAACCCAAGGCATCGTGAAACAGCTTGTCGCCGGCCGCATGATCCTGCCGCATCGTCCGGCAGCTTCAGCGCCCAGCCGCGGTAAAGGTCACAGTAGCGACTGTAGCGATATCCATCAGGATGACGGCTGATGTATTCGTCCCAGAGGATCTGCAACGTCACATGCTTGCGCTTCAGCTCGCGATGGACTTGCGCCCAGTCCGGCTCAGGGGCGCGACGGTGCCCCGTCTTTGTCCCGGCCACTTTGTAAAGCGCCGCTTCCAGAACTGCGTCGCTGACGTCGTCACCCAGAGGCCACGTCAGCCCGGCAACTGCCGCACGTCGTAGCGTCTCGCGCACCGTTGAGGGCGCAGCCCCAACCCGCACCGCAATCGACTTGTGGCCAAGTCCTTGCTCGAAGCGATATCTCAATATCTTGCGGACACGCCGCATCTCCAGTCTCTCCGCAGGCATCCCGTTCCTTCCTCGTCACAGTCGAAGGAAGAAACTTCACACCAGCAGAACACCCGGGGGGCGACATCATTTCGGAATCAGGGGGCGGATTGCCTCGGAATTTGCAGCGCACGAATACGGGCCAAAGATGCGCTTTATCTATTTGAAAAGATTGGTGATCCCGACGCGATTCGAACGCGTGACCCTCAGATTAGGAAAGCGAGGGTCAAGTACGCGCCGGCTGGGCCGAAACCCGGGTTGTCCGCAACGCGCCTTCAACCCGGTCGTGGAACTCTATTTAAACGCCGCCGGAAGCAGTCATGCCGACGGAGACATGATCCGACGCCAGTGGCCGGGCGTCATGTTTTCCCACTCACGGAACGCACGATAGAACGAGTTGGCGTCCTGGTATCCGAGCAGGTAGGCCACTTCTTCCGTGTCAATCGAGGGATCGGAGAGAAGCTGGGCACCGAGTTCCTGTCTAGCTTCGGTCAGAAGCGTACGGAATGTCGTGCCTTCCTCGTTAATTCGCCGCTGCAGGGTGCGTTCGCTCAACCCCAGTGCGTGCGCCACGGCTGCAATATCCGGGCGGCCACTGGCCATGGCGCGCTTCAATGCTCCTTTCACCAGTTCACCGAGTGTCGCCTGCGCCTCAATCTCGCGCACGGCGTTCGCTAGCGCCGGGGTCAGCATCTTGAGCAGTTCGGGGTTATGCCCGGGAAATGGCAGGTCGAGATCCGCCGCATTCAGCACCATGTGATCGCGTTTTGCAGCGAAATGGATCGGGCAGTCGAAGAAAATGCCATGCCTGTCCGATCCCGGCTTTGGCCGCCGCACCTCCAGCGAGATTGGCCGCAGGTGACGGCCAGTGCCGCGTCGGCCGAGTTCCAGCAAAAGGGCAAAGCTTGCGTCTACCGACAGGGGCGGCTCCGGTTCTGTGCCCGCAGGCCACTCGATCGTCACAAACACTTTGCCGTCGCGCTCCTCGAAACAAAGGCGGTCAGGGCTGCACAGGCGGTTGAAGCGGGCGATCCGCGCCATGCCGTCTCGAAAGTCGGCAGCGTAGGACGCCACCAGAAATGCAAGTTTGTGATTGGCGGTGCCGGTCTCACTCACCATCCTGATGCTGAAGGCCGGGTCTTCGGAGAGCGCCTCGATGGCTTTCCAGATCGCGAAAAGCTGCGGGGTGCTAATGATGGCGGAGCTGTCGAGATGGAGCGTCGCAGGAAGCCTGGCCAGTCGCAGGACCGCCGAAGGCCGCAGTCCCAGGTGTTCTAGCGACTGCCAGAATGGCCTCGGCAATTTGCATCGGTCAGAAGGCACTTTGGTCATGGCTATTTCGTTAGCTTCAGTTGGAGATCACAGATGGCGAAGCGATCCACAGGCACAGCTTGTCGCGCAGGGCATATCGCCACCACCCAGATCGCGCACCGGCAACTACCTCTTTGATGCATGTCTGGCTCTCGGGGACGGAGGCAGTGGTCACAGTGTCTGGCGAATACAGCACTGCATTTGGCGCCTTTCACAAGTCTACTGGCGCCGTCTGCTAGTGCATAGGCGCCCTCCGTCCTTATTTTCTGCTCCTGAGGCGCCGATGCAGAACCCGGCATCGCCCATCCATCAGGAGATTGAACATGACACTCAAATTTTACACCAATCCGAACTCGCGCGGGCGTATTGTGCGCTGGATGCTGGAGGAGGTAGGCCAGCCTTACGAGACAGTAGTCATCGACTATCAAAAGACCAGCGCCTTTGATGAGTGGGGTGGTGCGGCTCTTGAACGGCCGGTGTCCAGCGATCCCAATGACGAGCGGGTCCGATTCTTCACTGAGGTCAATCCAATGGGCAAGGTGCCCGCGATCGTGCACGATGGCCGCACCGTGACCGAGAGCGCCGCGATCATCGCATACCTCGCGGAGACCTTTCCGAAAGCCGGCCTTGCGCCTACTCCGGAAGAGCGCGCCGACTATTATCGCTGGATGTTTTTCGCCGCCGGTCCTATCGAACAGGCCGTCACCAATCATCGCGCCAAATTCGTGCCGGCGCCGGAGCAGGAGTTTTTCTTCGGTTATGGCAGCTATGAGCGGACGCTGCGTGAATTGGAGCGCGCGGTCCAGGCACATCCCTTCATTGCGGGAGACAGGTTCACCGCCGCGGATATCTACGTCGGCTCCCATATTGGCTGGGGCCTTGGTCTCCAGACGCTGGAGCCGCGCCAGGCGTTTATCGACTATGTCGGAAAACTGGTAACCAGAGACGCTTTCAAAGGGGGCGTGACCAAGGACGAAGCATTGATAGCGCAAGCTGCGGCCCGTGCCGCATAGCTTTTGCATGTTCACTCTCGGGTGCGGAGAATACCGACTCGCGCAAATCCGCGCCTAGAGTTTCCCATTTGAACGGCCGCTTTCCCACAAGTTTGACCGCAAGACGCTCGTCCGCTCACGGGCCCAGTTCGGTCATCCATTGCAGGCGAGCCTAGGTCCGGTATTGGCGGCGCTCAGCGGTCTAATGATGCTTGGAACTGCCCGCTTGCGGACAGCACGATTTGGTGCGATCCAACTGGAGCCAGTCACCCAGTCACGAGACTCGTGTCACCACCGCCGATTGATCAGGTTCCGGCGGGATGATTGTACATTTGCGCGACGATTTTCAGTCCTTTCTCATACTTGCCTGGGTCCGATCCAATCTTCTCGGCCTGCGCGAGATTGTCCTTGAGATCGGCGACCTTGACCGGACGGGCGAGCGCGTTTCTCAGGGCCCGCATGACGAACTCGTCATCACCTTCCTTGGGTCGTCTGGTCAGTGCGTCGATAGCCTCGATGACCGCCGAACTGAAACCTTCGTCCCGCAAGCGATCCAGAGTCCAACCAGGTCCTTTTTCGACAACGTCATGCAGGAACGCGACAACGCGCTCCTCTTCACCCTCGACAGCATCCGCCACTCGTTTGCAATGTAGGAAATACGGCCCGCCGGCTTTGTCGGTCTGTTCCGCGTGCGCCTTGAACGCGATCTTCACCGCATGCAGGAGGACTGCGGCCGGCTGATCGTCGTGTTCATTGATCCATTCTCGTTGGCCCGCGGTCATGCCTTCTTTCCTCCGAGCTAGCCGGAGCGTCATTTTTCTGACCGCTCCAGCAGAATTCGCGCCTCGTCAAAACGGCGCTTCCGGTCGCCGTCGGCCTCGTTCGGCAAATAGCACGTGCTGGATACGCAGAACCTCACGAGGTGATGCGGCTTGTCGGTCTTGTCGAACTCGCATTCGAATGTCTCGGTCAGGTCGGCGGGCGCAGTAGCTTGTCGAGTGGAATAGGTCATCCTCATGCCCGGCGGCTTCAGTTCCGGAAAGGACTGAACAGTTCCGACGGCAAGCTTCTCCATCATGAAAAGGCCTTTGGCGACTGATCGACAGGTTGCTTCAAGATCCGTCGACTGCCCGAATGCGGCGGCAGGAGACATGAGAAGCGAGGATAGAACCGGGCCGTTTCGCAAGTGCGTCGCCTCCGCCTGTTGATCGGGGAGGCCAGCAGATCGGACTCCTCCGCGCAATTAACGGTCGGAACATCCAAGAGTTCCTGTCGTTCCATTGTTTAGGACCAAAGTCCTTGTATCCTCGGACTGAGGTCCTAGAAGGGAACAGTCCATCTTCGTCGTCGAATGGGTGGCAAGGTTGCCGCGGGGTCAACCAGTCCTTCACTTGCGGGAGAGCTGGCAGGTGCTGTCTGGTTGATTGCTCCAGGAAAAGACACTGCGTGGCAAAGGCGTTACATAGCCCTCACAATGGTTGCGGGGTTCTTTTGATCAAGAAAATTTGCCTTGCGAGCATCGCGCGATCAAGGTAGCCGGGCATTTGCAGGCCCTCCTCCAAGTTTAATGGATCCCCACAAAAATGAGTTCCAATTTACTTTATCGATTCATCGATTTATTTAGCGCGTCCAAATCCAAGTATCGTGATCATATTGTACCGTTCCCGATCGATTCGCAGATCATTATATCCCCGGCCATGCATGGGGAAATTGTCGGCTTCTATACGTCAAATTCGTTCTATGAGCATGAGGCCGCACGGATGGTAGCATCCGCCCAACGCCTTGGGTTGCCCGTTCACACAACTGCGGTGGACAGTACCGGCAGTTGGGTCCGCAACGCAGCGCTGAAGCCCACCTTTCTCCTCGAGGCGCGTAGGAACCATCGCGGCCCATTGCTTTATGTAGACGTGGACGCAGTGTTTCACCGAGATCCTTGGCCGGCTTTGGCGACCTACAACTGCGATCTAGCGGTCTATCGAGAAGCGGACCGGTTGATTTCAGCAACCATCCTGCTGCATGACACTCCGGCGACGCTGCGCCTGTTGGAAGTGTGGAAAGAACGGTGCGACCAGGATCCCGACATATGGGATCAAGTTGTCCTCCAAGAAATTCTTGATGACGATCGCGCAACCGACAGCCCGCAATATCAGGTCGGCGAGCTTCCCTCTTCGTTTTGTTGGATCTTCGACCGGCTTTCAAACACAAAGGCCGATGCCGTTTATATCGAGCAACTGCAGGCAAGCCGGCAGGCCACGGCCCACGAGAAGAGGGGCCGCAACAAAAGGCTCGAGCGGCGCAAGGAACGCATCGCAACGATCGAAACGATCCTCGCGCCTTTGATGGATTCAAAAGTCAACGAACGGCCGAAGCTATAGCGCCGATCCTCGCTACATAAAGCGAGTGGCTCGGGGAGGAGCGTCGTTCCGTTCGTCGTAGCGCATGTGTCGCTGCGGGAGCAGTGGGGCAAACTCACCGACGATGATCTTGATCAGATTGCCGGGAAGCACGATCAGTTGGAGGGCAAAATCCAGGAGCGCTGCGGCATCGCGCGCGGCGTGATATCGACGATTGGTACCGGCCATCAAACCTGGCATTGACGAGAGCAAGCCCGGAGAGACAGCTACTCCGGGCTTCACACAGCTAGCGTCCCTGTGGAAAGTCGATCTTCGTCATGAAGCCGTGATCGATCAGTTGCTGTGGCCCTTCATAGCGAATTGACTGATCGTAGCTGAAATCTATTTCCCCTTCGCGATGAAGCACATCCATCATCTTCTGGTAGTGTTCGGAAGAGTTGTAGTGCTGTTTTCCCTCAGCCGCCTCGGTGATCTTTGTCTTGTAATTGGTGAAGAACTTGAAATGCAAAATAACGCCCCAGACAGACGGGAAGTTGCGCCCATAAGGTAACGGCTGGTGGAGGCTGCTTCCGAAGAGGCATGTTCGGTCCCAGAAGATCAAGGGATACTTGATAAGTTCGTTGCCCTCTCCGAACTTCCGTCCCCGCGGCCCGCCCCTGACACTGACGCCTCGCTTTTTGAGCGTTGAAACATAACTGTCGCCATCGAAGTAGCGCGAGAACCGCCACGGCTTGTCGATGGACGTAGACTTCGCGCCGACTTCACTCAGCTTGGGATACATATCCAACATCGGCGCCGCCATCCGCTTGAGATTTTGCGCTTCCAGCATGCGGATAAGGGCTGGTAATGGTTGGTTGAAACAATCGTCGTAGACGAGGAATTCATCGGAATCGACGTTCACATACCACCGATCGAGGCCATACTTGGAGAACAGGCCTTCCCTCCAATTTCGGCCCCGCCTTGCTTGGCCAAATCTCACGGGCGAGGTCCAAACATCAACGTCCGGTTCATTCAAGAGAGCCTCTCTTGTACCGTCAGTCGAGACGTCGTCAACGCAGATGAACCGTGTCACGCCCAGTTGGCGATAGTGTTGAATGAATGCGTTGAGAAGAACAACATCGTTATGCGTGACGAAAATAAGAGGCACATCTGCTGACGTGAGCGACTTGACCTCGCGAACCGGCTGGATGGTCACATCAGCTCGATTGCGTCTCTCGCGGCGAGTTACCCGAAATGTGTCATAGTCCGTCCGGAGACGATCGAGGAAGGAGCGCGCAAGATCCGGCGCGCCGGAGGGAAATGGGTAGTTCATGAGAAAGACACAGGACTCCTAGAATATCCAAAGCAGCTTATAGCGCGTTTTCCGCCGTGCATCGTTCCAGCACATCCTGAAAAACTTCGCTTTCGTCAAAAGACCCGCCGGTGGCAGTTTGTCGACCAGGCGGTAGCAGCCAAGGGTGTATGTCAGTCGTTGGGAAAGCCTATCACGAAACCCCTTCGCCCCATACTTTTCCTCGGAACCCGATCCTTCCCTGAAGTCCAGGGTGGGGCCAGGGACATAGGCGACCAGATCGCGAACGACAAATTCCGACAGGACGTAGGAGGCGAAGCCCCAAGGATTGCCTAGTTCGTACCAACGCGCCATCAATATATCGACTGACCGCGATCTAAACATGCCGTAGATCCACTCGGACGGAAATGTCAGGTTGCGTGGTACGCGACCCTTTGCATACGACTCCTGAAACCTGAATATGTTGGCTGCTGGATTCTTCAGCTTGAAGCCTTTGGCGTTGAAGCTCTTTGTCGAGCAGGCGGCGAGCAACTTTGCGTCGTCGGCGTCGAGAGCCTCGACCAGCTTTCCCAGGAAATCCCGAGAGGAAAGATCGTCGGCGGCCCGAAGGCAAAAATACTCTGCGGCTTCAGCGCCCAGCTTCACGGCCTTGGCGAAATTGGCCTCGGCACTCAGATGGGTTGCGTTTGATATGACGGAAAAGCGCGCATCTTCCTCGCAGAAGCGCTGCGCCACATGTAATGTCTCATCCGTCGAGCAATTGTTGAGGATCATGGCGCGGAAATCACCGAAGTCCTGATCCGCAACGGACTGCAAACTCTCCCGCAGGGTCGTAGCACCGTTGTAGACTGGAAACATCACCATAACTCTAGCATGCATCGGCATAACACCATGACAGATACAAAAAAGACGCCGACACCGCGAGGGACCGGTTCCTGGGTCTTAAACTGCCGCTGATTTACGCCCTTGCCGCGGAAATGCAACGACCCACGTCGGCAGCCTGCTTGTTTGCCTGGAGCACTAGGAGAGATGTCCCTAAGAGGTAGGCTCGAAGGAAACTGCGTAGTTGACAATTTTCTAATAAACATAGTTAATTTTTAACTATTCTCCGATATCACGGGAACGCAGACGACCCCTTGGTCGTTGTCGGCATGATCAGGAGGCAGCATGCTTTTGAAGATTTTCACGGCAAAGCGCGAAATCCGGGACAATGGCGATACCGGCACCTATGCGGATGGCTACCATGCGCCGGAAGTGGCCCTTACGTCGGCGCGCGATGACGATCGTGCATCCTATGAGCGCGATTATGGTCGCGGCCGCAAGGTAGAACAGATCCCGCTCGGGTTTGCCTGAGCTCTGTTTTTTGAATGGCCGCTCGGCGCGCGTTTGCGCGCCCTGGAGTGAAGCCATGGCCTACTGCTTGAAGTCAGAAGCGATAATTGAAGAAGGGCGGCAATGAGCCGCCCTTGTGTTTTCATCATTTTGGTTGGATCAGAATTCCGTCCAGTCGGGGTCGTCGCTCGCGCCGGACGGCGCACTGCCAGTGCCGAAGGCGCTTGCAAGCTTTTGCCCAAGTGCCCGGGCTGGCGAGTTGGAGGCGCGTGTGACACCCGGAGTGGCGATGCGGACCGGCGCCTTTCTGGCTGCGATCGGCGGCGCGGCCGGGCGCGGCGCTGAATGGATCGGCAGCGGCGCCGCGGCAACGGTCGCGCTGAAGCCGCCGGTGCCGGTGAGCTTGAACTGGTCGAGCAGATTGTTTAGCGTCGCCGCTTCCGCCGCGAGTTTGTGGCTCGCAGCCGTGCTTTCCTCCACCATGGCCGCATTCTTCTGCGTTCCCTGGTCCATCGTGTTCACGGCCGTGTTGATCTCGTGCAAGCCGGTCGATTGCTCGCGAGCCGCCTCCGCGATCGCGTCGACGTGCTGGTTGATCTCCTGGACTTCATAAACGATGGCATCGAGCGCCTTACCGGTTTCGCCGACAAGCGACACGCCCGTCTGGACATGATCGCCCGACGTCGTGATCAGCGACTTGATCTCCCTGGCGGCGTTGGCCGAGCGCTGTGCGAGTTCGCGCACCTCCTGGGCAACGACGGCAAAGCCCTTGCCGGCTTCACCGGCGCGGGCCGCTTCGACCCCGGCGTTAAGTGCGAGAAGGTTCGTCTGGAAGGCGATGTCGTCAATGACGCCGATGATGTTGCCGATCTCCGCGGAGGACTGCTCGATCTGTTGCATGGCGTTGACTGCCTTGCGCACGACCTGACCGGACTTTTCGGCACCCGCGCGCGTGCGTGCCACGAGCCCGCGTGCTTCCTCGGCGCGTCTGGCGGCATCCTTCACCGTGGTGGTGATCTCCTCGAGTGCGGCGGCCGTCTCCTCGACGGAAGCTGCCTGCTGCTCTGTGCGCTTTGAAAGCTCGTCTGCCGAGGCGCGGATTTCGCTGGCGCCAGCGGTGATGGCGCGGGCGTTGGCGCCGACAGTCTGCATGGTGTCGTTCAGCCGCAGGACAGAGTTGTTGAAGTCTTGCCTGAGGGTGTCGAGGTCGCCGACGAAAGCCATATCGATCCGTGATGCGAGGTCGCCGGCGGCCAGCCGGCGCAAGCCGTCGCCAAGTGCGCCGACAGCGCGTGAGAGGTCTGCGGTCTCGGTTGCGCGCTGCGCTTCCCGTTCGCGGCGCTCGCTGTCGCTGAGATTGCGATTCGTTTCGGCCTCGCCCTCGAGCCGGATACGTTCGACGGCGTTGTCGCGGAAGACGGCAACGGCGCCGGCCATCTGGCCGACTTCGTCGCGGCGATCGAGGCCGTCTACGGCGCTCTGCGTATCACCCCGCGCCAGCTGTGTCATCCGGTCACGCAGACGGGCCATCGGGGCAGTGATTCCCGCTTGAGCGACCCATACAGCAAGGCCGAGCGCGCCTAGTATGGCGAGGCTGATCAGCGCGAAGCAGAGAGTGATGCGCTGGTTGACAGTAGCAGACAGCGCGTCGCCGCCATCGTCCAGCAATGCCATCAGCGCATCATTGTTGGCGATCATCTTCGGAGTGACCATGTTCAGCTTGGCGTTGAGCATGCTGGCCGCAAGCTGCGCGCCCGCGCTGTCCTTTGCCTTGGCGAGGTCGACGACCTTGCCGGAAAGCGCCTCCATCTCACCAATGCCGACTAGGATGTCATCGATCGCTTGCTTGCGGCTCGGAACCAAGGCTGCCGCTTGTTCGAGGCGATCGCGCGCCTGCGGCATCTTGCTTGGCGTTGCGACTGCGGTGTCGAAGGCTGGCGTGTCCGGCTTGAGGTCGGCGATCAGCGTCACCTGAAGCACGGCTGCGTTTGCCGAAGCGCTGGCGCGTGATGCCAGCATGGCGGCCAGCGCCTCGTGGTCGATGAAGGCGCTGTAGGTGGCGTCGGCGCCACGGAATTCGGTGATGACGTAAACGAGGCCCCCGAGCGCGATCGCCCCGAGAAGCGCGACGACGGATATGATCTTCGTCCGGATTTTGAGGTTCTTCAGCATGGATATGTCCAGTCGCTTGATCCGGCCGATGGCAGGCCGGCTATGGAAGAATTTTGAGAGGCAGGGCATGTTGCAGGATACGGGATGCCCAAAAGGCTCGACATGCGCATCATGCAATCGGCCCGCGAGCCGGCGTCGTCCCGGCGAATAGAATGGGACATTGCTTAATGCGCTCCTAACGCTTGCGGCCTGTCCCCGGAAAAATATCGGTCCTGCCGCTTAGGGACGAGTAACACTAAGCGCGGCGCAACTTCTCACTGGTGCTGACGGGGACATGAGGCGTCTTGTCCCAGAAGAAAGACTTTCTAGGCAGCTCGAGCAGTGCACGCCATGCTGCGACTGATATCATCAGCCAATAGAGTGGGACATAGATCCAGAGCCAGCCGATGTTGCGCTTTTCCTCACGCAGCATCACGACCCTGCCATGTAGCAGAAAGAGCCCGTAGCTTGCTGCCATATTGCTAAGATCGAGGAGCAAGAGCGCGCCTTCATTGCGCCCGGCGGTGGAAAGCCGAGCGCCAGATAGCCGGCGCTCTTGACCAGAAGCATGATCAGCCAGGGATGGGTGAGCGAGGAAAGCAGCATGCCTGCGATCAGCAACTGGAACATCAGGAAGCCACCCGCACCCATCTCGCGCAGGAGACGCGCTGGCTCGCGCATCATCACCAGCCACGGGTGTCGTGACGATGATGCTGTCGGCCAGTCCTGGCTTCGTCTCGAACGCCTGCGAGCGCGCGGCGTGGTTTCGGGCCTCCGGCACAATCGCCAGCATGCCCTTGCTGATGTAGTTCAGCCGGACGCAGCGAGCCTGCAGGAGCTGGCTGTCGAGTGCCTTGTCGTCGTTGATGAGGGAACTGAAACGGAAGGCGAAGCGCGCGCCAGCGACGCATAGTCGCTGTCGGTATCGATGGAGCCGCTTGCAAGGAGCTCCTGCTCGATGCTCGTGCCATTGTGACGGACGACCTGCATTGCGTGGGCGACTTTCGGCTGCCGAGTTGCAGCAAAACCTCTGCTTCCTGCTGGTAGGGATCCGTGGCCGCGCGCTGTTGGCGGCGCGTCACGGCGAATAGAACGATCATCCAAGAGCGCGCGGCTTTCGACCCCGCCCGGCACATATTCCCCGATACGCATGACTCTGATACACCGTTTCCAGAATGGCAGTGCATGCTTGTCCCCGAGGCCGATCATAATGGTGCAATTTAAACTGGCATCCCCAAATCTTAAGGGGCTAAGCAGCTTTTGGCTGTCTCTGGTTGTGTTTTTTTGCCCGTTCTCGTTGCTTGCCCAACAGGTGACGCCAAACTTGCCGCTGCTTTTCGATTCCAGGGAGCGGCTTGCAAAGCCGGATCTTTCGTCGCTCGTACGGCTGCGGTTCCTGACGACGATCGATTTTCCGCCGTTCAACTTTACGGATCAGAATGGCAAGCTTGGCGGTTTCAACGTCGATCTCGCCCGCGAGATCTGCAACGAACTGGAGATCGCAAGCAAATGCCAGATCCAGGCGCTGCCGTTTGTTGATTTGAATGCTGCGCTCGCCGCCTCGCAAGGCGATGCCGTCATCGCGGGCATTGCGGTCAGCGAAGAGTTGCGGCGGCAATTCGCGTTTTCGCGGCCTTATCTGATGTTGCCCGCTCGCTTTGTTCGAAATCTGAAGGCTCCCATCAAGGGTGGAGATGCGAGTGCTTTGACCGAGCATTCAGTCGGCATCGTCAAGGCGACTGCGCACGAGGCCATGCTGGCGGCCTATTTCCCGAAGGTGAAGGCCGTACCCTTCGACAGCAAGGACGCCCTTCTTGCGGCACTGAAGGACGGCAAGGTGGAGGCCGCCTTCGCGGATTCTCTCCAGCTTTCCTTCTGGGTTTCGTCACAGGCTTCGGCGAAGTGCTGCGCTCTGTTCGACGGGCCCTATCTCTCCGAGCAGTTTCTCGGCGAGGGCATGACGATCATGCTGCGTCAAAAAGACGATGTTCTGACCGCAGCGCTGGACCACGCGCTTGCGGCGTTATCGCGCAATGGCCGCCTGCAGGAAATCTATCTGCGCTATTTCCCGTACGGCTTGTACTAGCGCGCCGCGCTCTTTCAGATTCGCCGCGCTTTAGTTTTTGTTTTTGCGCATGTCTTTATCCCGAAACCGGTTACCACTTTCGGGAGACATGCGTTAGCCCTTGCGAAAGCGCGCGATCGCGCTGCGCTCGATAGCGGCGCAAGTCAGCTTGTCAAGGCCGAGGCGGTCACGCAGCAGGCTGAGCAGGCGCAATTCTTCCGCCTTAACCGAGAGATCGGCGGAGGCGACTTCGACCGCGAGCGCATAGGCTGTGTCGTAGAGGCGCGAGGGCAGCGTGTCCTTGACGGTTTCGAGCACGATGTCGAGGCCCTCGGACCCGGCCAGCAGCGCTGCGCAGTCGCGCGCAACAGAAATCAGCTTCTCGTCATCGAAATCACGAAAAACCGGCAGGAAGCCGATCAGTTGGCCGATGCGCTCCATCTCGCGATCGTTCATTGTGCTGTCGACGGCGGATGCCATCACCATCACGTAGATCAATGCGTCATGGGCGGAAAGCGGCTTGTTCATATCTCGATGTTCCCTCTGAAACGAGCCCAGAGTCTAGGAACTGCACGGCGACATTACAAGCCGTCAGGCGGCGGATCGGACGGCAGATTCTCAGGTGTGCCGGTTTCCGCGATGCTGCGAGGGTCATCTCCATAGATGCCTTTGCCTGTCCGCCTTGCCGTCTCGCCGGCGTCGGCAAGCGCTGATCCGCTGTCTGCCTCTGCCCAGCCATTTTCAACGAGCCACTGCGAAATGTCCTGCGTGCCGATCCTGCAGGCGGCGGTGACCGTGCCGGTCCACTCGGCGCTGTCGAGATCGCAGCGCACAGTTCTGAGGCGCAGAAACAGCCGCACATTGGTTTTTGCCAGCATCCCGCATGGCCACTCCCGGCCTTTGCTGTCGGTACATGTCTTGTCCGCCGGTGTGGGATTGATGTCGGCAAGCTGCAGGCGGCGGTCGCCAAACGCGAGGACGCCGGCGCTTTCCGCGACCGGGCGAACGAGGTTCACGCCCTTGTCTTCGGGAATTTTTGCCGGTTGCTCTGGCTCCGCTGCCGCGACGCGCTCAAGCGGCTTGCCGTCGATGGCTGCTGGGTAGAATTGGCTGGCGTCGTCGACAGGCCGCGCATGCATGCTGGCTTCGGGATTTGTGATCCATTGAGCAACGGGGGCGGCGGGCGGCGCAGTGAGTGCCGTCGGCGCGGCCGTCTTCTCCGGATCAATGGCCGTACGGAGCCGCTGTCCACCGGCCGCGATCAGGCCCGCGACAATTCCGATCCCTGCAACAGCTGTGAGAATTGCCGCGGGAGGCATGGAATATCTTCCTACTGGCTGGCCCAGATGATGCGGGCGATCCAATCCACATCGGAAAGTTCGATCGTCCGGTTCGGATGCTCGGGGTTGAGCGACATCAATTCGATCGATCGAGGGCTCTGACGCAACAGCAACTTGGCCATCACTTCGCCCTCGCGTGTCTTGACGACGACGCGGTCGTTGCGGCGAACCTGCGCGCCCGGCTCGACGATCAGCACGTCGCCGTCGCGGTAGAGCGGCATCATGCTTTCGCCCTGGACTTCAAGCGCATAGACGCCTGCTTTCTGGGATGGTGCCGCGGGAAACTCCACGACGTCCCAGCCTTGCCCGGCCGGAAAGCCGCCGTCATCGAAGAAGCCGCCGGCGCCTGCCTGCGCAAAGCCGAGCAGCGGGATCGAGCTGCCCTGCGGCGGGAAGGTGCCATCCGGAAGGCTGGAAAAGCTGCCTGTCGGGCGCATGAAGGTCAGAAATTGCTCCATGCTGGCGCCCGTTGCATCCAGCACCTTGGCAATCGATTCCGTCGACGGCCAGCGCAATCGCCCATCGGCAGACAGTCGCTTGGACTTGTTGAAGGAGGTCGGATCGAGCCCCGCGCGTCGGGCAAGGCCCGATGGGGTCAGGTCATGCCGTTCGGCAAGCCTGTCGATCGCTCCCCAGATCTGCTCGTGTGACAGCATGTCGCCTGATTCCTGAGCGCGTGCGCCATCCTTCAACGGCAAAATATTAACCGCAAGCCCAGCGGGAGTAAAGAGAAGAAAGGAATAAAATCCTGTCTCGGTCTCAGGCGACCATGGCCATGTTGATCTTGCCGAGTTGGATCACCGCTTGCGTGCGGCTATCAACATTGAGCTTGAGCAGGATGGCCGAGACATGCGCCTTGATCGTCGCCTCCGAAACGCCGAGCTCATAGGCGATCTGCTTGTTGAGGAGGCCTTCCGCCAGCATCGTCAGCACGCGGCTCTGTTGCGGTGTCAGCGTATGCAACCGGTGGATCAGGTCGGCGACGTCAGGGTCCTGTTCCTGCCCGTCACCGTAGCTCTCCGGTGTGGCGATATCGCCGGCGAGAACGGTCTGGATGCCGCGGCGAATGTCCTCGATCCCCGAGGATTTGGAGATGAAACCGGATGCGCCGAGTTCCAGTGCGCGGCGGATCGTGGTCGTGTCGTCGGTTGCGGAGATGATGACGATCGGCAGTCCGGCAAATTCGGAGCGCAGCGCCATCAGGCCGGAGAAGCCGCTGACGCCAGGCATCGACAGATCGAGCAGCATCAGGTCCGCTTCAGGGTGCTTCCCAGCGGCTATCCGTGCAGCGGCAAAATCGCCGGCTTCGACGATCTCAGGATGGCCTTCCATGCCGATCACCGCCTGGCGAAGCGCATCCCGGAAAAGCGGATGGTCGTCGGCGATGATGATTGTTTGTTCCTGCATCGATGGCTCCCTCCCAAGAGATCGATCGCCGCGTCATGCCTCGTGCTCCCACGATACATGCCGCCATTCTGATATGACTATACCAAATCATGTCTTTTGCGGAAGGGCGTTACGCTCCTCTTCGCTTTGGAATTCCTTGACTATCCCCATGAAGCTGCGCATCCAGCGCTCCATGATGCCGATCGAGCGGTCGATTTCCGCGTCTGAGGGCAGGGCCTTATTGACGATGCTTTTGTTCTCCAGCGCCGTGACGCGGGCCGAAAGCCGGTCAAGCTCCTGTTCATAAGCGGCGCGCTCATCGGCAGCCATTCGGCAGACGAGAGTGCCGTCCTTCTCCTCGCAGAGTGACATGGCGCCGGTCTGTCGGTCGAGGCGTACGAAGTGCTCGCCGCTGCGCTCCAGTTGGAAGCGGGACGTTTCGGCTTCGGTCGCGTGGACGCCGAGCGGCAGAAGAAGCGCGAAAAGGCCGAGTGCGATATGTCTCATGGTTTCCTCCGGAAATTTCGGTGGCCGCCGCATTTTTTACGGCGAGGCGTGGACATCGCCGTCGCTTTGCGGCAAAGCCCGGGAAAGACCAGCCAATCTGAGGCCATCATGACCCTGACACCCACGCTTTACAAGATCGTGACGGAAACGCTCTGGCAGGAGGCGAGGGCAGCCGGCATCTTCCGGGGCGCCGCGATCGACCTCACGGACGGCTATATCCACTTCTCGACGGCCGCCCAGGTCAGGCAGACGGCGGCACTCTATTTCGTCGGCCAGACGGGACTTCTGCTCGTGGCCGTCGATGGCAGAGAGTTGGGCGACAAGCTCGTTTTCGAACCTTCACGCGGCGGCGATCTCTTCCCGCATCTCTATGCAGATCTGCCGCTCTCAGCCGTTCTATGGGAAAAGCCGCTGCCGCTCGATGCCGCCGGCCAGCATATCTTTCCGGACCTTCAGCCATGATCGATCTCTTCAAGCAAGCAGCCCGCAAGGGTCTCTTCCTTTTGGATCCGGAGACCGCGCACGGCATGTCAATTGCCGCGTTGAAGGCAGGTGCCGTTCCAGCCTGCCGGATCGCCCCCGATCCGCGCCTGCGCCAGAGCGTTGCCGGGCTGGATTTCGCCAACCCGATTGGTATGGCCGCCGGCTATGACAAGAATGCCGAGGTGCCGGAAGCGCTGCTGAAGATCGGCTTCGGCTTTACCGAGATCGGCACCGTGACGCCGAAGCCACAGCCCGGCAATCCGCGCCCGCGCATCTTCCGGCTGGTCGAGGATGAAGCAGTCATCAATCGCCTCGGCTTCAACAACGAAGGCCACGACGCAGCCTTCGCGCGCCTGTCGGCCATCCGCGGCAACGGTATGATCGGCGTCAACATAGGCGCCAACAAGGACAGCGAGGACCGCATCGGCGACTATGTCCTCGGTATCCGCCGTTTCTATTCTGTTGCGCGCTATTTTACCGCCAACATTTCCTCGCCGAACACGCCGGGCCTGCGCGATCTGCAGGCGCGCGAAAGCCTTGCCGCGCTGCTGTCGGCGGTGCTTGCCGCCCGCGATGCCGAAGCAGAAAAGGCAGGCAGAAAGATCCCGGTCTTCCTGAAGATTGCTCCCGACCTTACGGCCGAGGGCCTGGACGACATCGCCACAGAGGCGCTGTCGCACGCGCTGGACGGTCTGATCGTTTCGAACACCACGCTTTCCCGCGACGGCCTTAGGGATCAGCGTCAGGCGAAGGAAGCAGGTGGGCTTTCCGGCAAGCCGCTGTTCGACAAATCGACCGTCGTTCTGGCAAAGATGCGCAAGCGCGTCGGCCCGGCTCTGCCGATCATCGGCGTCGGCGGCGTCTCATCGGCCGAAACGGCGCTCGAAAAGATCAAGGCCGGTGCCGATCTCGTGCAGCTCTATTCCTGCATGGTTTACGAAGGGCCGGGCCTGCCGGGCACCATCGTTCGCGGTCTCTCGAAACTGCTCGATCGCGAGCAGGTGAGATCGATCCGCGATCTCAGGGATGCGAGGACGGATTACTGGGCGGCGCGGAACGTTTGATCGGCCCGGGGCCGGACGAGCATCGCCAGGAAGACACCGCGAAACAGCAGGAAGCCGTTCATCGCCAGCCATAGGCCGTGGTTGCTAAACAGCGGCACGAAGACAGCCAGGGCCATGAGATAGCCGGCAAACGACATCAGCATCCGGTTGCGCATGTCGGTCGACCATGTGGCGCCGATGAACACGCCATCCATCAGGAAGGCCAGCGCACCGGTGAGCCCGGTGACAGCGGCCCAGGGCAGGTAGGTTTCGGCCGCCTGCTGCACCTCCGGCGATGTGGTCAGCACGGAGATCAGCCAGGGACCGGCCAGCAGGAAGAACACCGAGATTATACCGGCAAGCCCGAAGGACCAGAGCGCCGTCAGCTTCAGGCCGCGGTCGAAGGCCGGCCGGTAGCGCGCGCCGATCGCTCGCCCGGTGATCTGTTCGGCCGCGTTGGCAAGCCCGTCGAGATAGTATCCGGAGAGCAAAAAGAAGTTCATGAGTACGGCGTTGGCAGCAAGCGTCACCGCCCCGAAGCTCGTGCCGATCCTTGTCATGACAGTGAAAGCGGCAAGCAGCACAAAAGTGCGGATCAGGATGTCGCGGTTCAGCGCGAAGAGTTCGGCCAACCGTTGCCGCGAGAAGATTTCCGCACGCGTCGGCCGGTCCGTGCGATCCAAGCCGCTGAGGACGATCAACAGGCCCACGACGGCACCGGCCGTCTCGCCGACCATCGTGCCCCAGGCGACGCCCGCCACGCCCCAGTCGAGCCAGAGACCAAGGAAGATCGCCAGCACGATGTTGATGCCGTTGATGATGGTCTGCAGCAGAAGACCGACGCTGCCCTGGCCGCGGCCGAGCACGAAGCCGAGGATCGCATAATTGGCGAGTGCCGCCGGCCCGGCAAGGATGCGGATGGAGAAATAGGTGCTTGTCGCGGCGGCGACGGCGCTCTCCGGTCCCATCAGTTTCAGCCCGGCTGCGAGAAGCAGCGGCGAAAGACAGAGAAGCCCCACGCCGCAGCCGAGCGCCGAGATCAGCGCTCGCCAGAAAACGCCTTGTTGAGCATGCCGGTCACGCCTGCCGAAGGCCTGCGCCGTCAGACCGGTAGTAGAGGCACGCAGAAAGTTGAAGCTGCCGAGAATCAGGTCGAAGAGCATGGCGCCGATCGCCAGCCCCGCCAGAGCGTCCGGCTGGCCCATGTGCCCAACGACGCCGGTGCCGACGAGGCCGAGCAGCGGCGTGGTGATGAAGCCGAGCGTCATTGGGATCGCGATCGACAGCACCAGCCGGTGCGTCACGTCGAATGCCAGCCTGTTCTCGTGACCGTGCGTATCCATGTCTGCCTCTGAGAGGCGAGGCAGAATCGCCTCAGCCGGAAAGCACCATGGCCCAGTAGGGGACGTTTCTGGAAGCGGAATTGTGCGCCACTGCAACGCCCAAGCCATTATAGCGACCGAGCATGTTTTCCAAGTGGTGCGGAGAGTTGATCCAGGCGGTTACGACTGATGGCACCGATTGCTGCCCGGCTGCGATGTTTTCCGCGGCCGGCATCTGCACGCCGCTTGCCTTGACGCGCGGTGCGAAGCCGTCGCCGATGCCCATCACGTGTTTCATCCTGCCGGCAGACGCCATGCGCTTTGCCTGAAACATCGCCGCATCCTTAGCCGCGGAATCTGCCGAAAGCGGCGGCAAGCCGCTCTTGGCGCGCAACTGGTTGACGAGCGGCAATGCGTCCGCCGTCTCGTCCTGGCCGTCTGATGGGTTGGAGGATAGCTGGGGCGCGGTGGTACAGCTCGCAACACCGGCAACCAATACGAGGCCGGACATGTGCAGCAGGCCGCGCCGTGAGAGAATGAGAGAGGTCATGTTACCGCCGATAGCTGAAGAGACGGATGAGAAGGAAGACGGGAATTACAACTGTTGCGCCGAGCAGCAGATAGTCGCCAACGCGTCCAAGAGCGGAGAAGCCGCGATGCCAGACTTCCAGAACGAAATTGCGCAAGCCATAGATGAAGTCGAGCGGCGCCCAGCCGAACACGGCCATGATGAAGCCGACGATCAGCGATACGACCAAAAGCTTGACCAATGTACGGCCGACGGAATCGCCGAGAAACTTGTTCACCTGATCGGACATGCGCCATCTCCTGTTTATCCCTGAAATACGGGCGCGAATCGTCGCTCGCAAGCCTTTTTCAGATCTGGCGCCTCCGCCTTTGAAATAGGACTTGAGTTTTTTTGTGGCCGCCGCCAAATGCGGACCGATCCCAACAGGTCTTCACCATGCAGCCCAACCAGCTCACTTCAGGCGACGTCATCGCCGATCGCCGCGCCGATTACGCCAAGATGCTCGACGAAAGCGGCGAGCCGGATGCGGCCGCCGAATTGATGGAGCAGGCGCTGGAGCTTGCGCCGCGCTGGGCGGCCGGCTGGTATCGGCTCGCGGGTTACCGTGAGAAGGCTGGCGACAAGGTCGGCGCGATCGAAGCCTATCGGCAGACCTTGGAGGTCAGTCCGGACGATATCTTCGGCGCCGAACTCAAGCTCGCTTTGTTTGGCGATGTCGAGACGCCGGACCAGCCGCCGAGCAGCTATGTCGAGCGGCTGTTCGACGACTATGCGGATCGTTTCGAGACCTCGCTCGTGGAAAAACTGGATTATAGCGTCCCGGCCAAGCTTGCGGCACTCGTTGCCACAACCGGCAGGCAGTATAAGCTCGCCGTTGATCTCGGTTGCGGCACTGGCTTGCTGGGACCGGAGATCCGCGATCGCGTTGCGCGTCTCGAGGGCTTCGACCTGTCGCAGAACATGCTTGCCAAGGCGGCCGACAAGCATGTCTACGATCACCTGGCACAGGCCGACCTGTCGCTGGTGTCGGAGGCGACGGGTCTCTTTGCCGAAAGCGCGATGCATCGTGCCGACCTCGTCACTGCGGCGGATGTGCTGATGTACCTCGGCAATCTCGAGAGCGTGTTCAAGGTTGTTTCAGCGCTTGTTGTACCGGGCGCCGATTTCGCTTTTTCGGTCGAGGATGCCGCCGGGAGAGATGGCTTCCATCTCGCGCCGTCGCTGCGCTACGCCCATTCCGAAAGCTACGTCCGCGCCCTCTGCGCCCGCTATGGTCTTGATGTCAGCGCCGTCAGCAAGACGGCCATTCGCAAAGATGGCGCAAACGTTATTTCAGGCATTCTGTTCCTTACGCGCAAGGCGGCATAGCGGAACGATTCTTGCGAAGTGATTATAGGTCAGCATTGCTTACGTATTTCACTTGATTGCAGTGCAAAATCGCCTGATAATCCTACGCAATTCGCCGCAGCACGGGGGCGCTCGCAAGAGCCCGAAAACGCCCGGCATCATTCATTATCACTTTTGTCCCGCTCTGATCTCTCCAAGTGCGCTGGACTCGTTTGCCGTTTGGGGATCACGATGGCACAACTTTTCAATGCTCTCGGCTTCTGGAACACCAGCGCCACCCGCCATACCCTCATCGAAGATGTTCAAGGCATTTTCTCAGGCAGCCTCATTGCGGCGCTCGGGCTCTATATGCTGGCCAGCGCGGGTCTGCTGACCGGCAGCACGGCCGGCATCGCGTTCCTGCTCCACTATGCCTTCGGGGTAAACTTCGGCCTCGCCTTCTTCCTGCTCAACCTGCCGTTCTTCTATCTGTCCTGGACACGCCTCGGTATGGCCTTCACGGTAAAGACCTTCATTGCCATCGGCCTGACATCCCTCATGACCAGCCTGCAGCCGAAGGTCATGGCCATTTCCGCCATCCACCCGGCCTGGGCAGCCCTTCTCGGTGGTCTTTTGCTGGGGTTCGGCCTTCTGGCGCTCTATCGCCACCGCGCCAGTCTCGGTGGCGTCGGCATTCTCGGCATCTACGTGCAGGAGCGCTTCGGCATCCGCGCCGGCCTCGTACAGATGGCGATCGACCTCTGCGTGCTGGCCGCTGCTTTCTTCGTCGCCACCCCGCCCGTGGTCTTCTATTCGGTTCTCGGCGCGGTGGTGCTGAACCTTTTCGTGGCGATCAACCACCGCGCCGATCGCTATATCGCGCTCTAAACACGCTCCATCTCCCCGTCGGACGGGAAGAGGGGAAACGCGATTGTCATGCAGCCTGTGCTGGCTTGTCGATCGGGTGCTGCGAGCGGAAGCCGACGGCTAGCCGGTTCCACACATTGATCGTGCCGATTGCGAGCGTGATCTTGGTGATCTCTTCTTCGGTGAAGTGGGTCTTCAGGGCTTCGAAGTCGGCGTCCGGTGCCCCGGTTTCGGCGATGCGAGTAACGGCGTCGACCCAGCCGAGGAGGGCGCGTTCCTTGGCGTCATAGACCGGCGATTCCCGCCACACGCACATCAGGTTGATCCACTGTTCGCTCAGCCCGTCGTGCCGGGATTCCTTCACATGCATGTCGACGCAGTAGGCGCAGCCGTTGATCTGCGAGGCGCGCAGCTTGATCAGATGGATGAAACGGCGCTCGAGGCCGGATGTCTGAACATACTGCTCGAGGGCGGCAACGGCCTTGTAAGCGTCCGGCGAAGCCTTTGCGAAATTGAAACGTGCTTGCATGCTCATTCTCCTTTTGGGTTGGGCGGCTCAGCGAGCCGCTCTGCGTTCATTCATTTCAAGGAAGGCGCAGCCGCGGGCGGCAATGCCGCCGTCGTCATCAGCAGCGAGCTGCGCCATGATGTCGGCGATGCTGGTCTTGGCGAGTTCGGCGCGGTAGACGCGCTCGGCCCTCAGCATCGCCGCGCTGATCTGGCATGGCTTCGTGAAGTAGCGCGCCGGCAACTGGTTCGGTCCGCGCTGGCGGATCTCGCTGCAACGGAACGCCGGCTCCGGCCCTTCGACCGCGAGGACGATATCGAGGAGGCTGATCTCTTCCGTCGGCTTCGCCAGCCTGTATCCGCCTTTCGGCCCGGGAACCGTGCTCACGATGCCGGCACCCGAAAGCGCCTGCAGGTGCTTCAGAAGATAGCTCGTCGAGACGCCATGGAATTCCGCCAGCGCGGCGGCTGAAAGCACGCCGCCTTTTGACAGACCGGCCAGCATCGCGACGCTGTGTATCGCCTGCTCGACGCCATCACCCAGTTTCATCGCACCATCCCCTCAATTCGTGGATAAAAAGTATCCATGATTATCAGTGATGTCAAGCAGGCATATGCGAGGGATCGAATAGAAAGGGCGTTGCACACGTCTGGGGTTGTGAAGCGGCAAGGATTCGCTAAAGTCGAAGTTGTTGGGCAAAAACAATTCCAATAAGGGAACAGCAATGAGAAAGACGATTTTCCTGACGGCCGCTGCCTGGCTTGCAGCGACGCACATCGCATCTGCCGAGGATACGATCCGCATCGCAACGGAGGGCGCCTATCCTCCCTTCAACTACGTCGAATCCGACGGCAGCCTGAAGGGTCTCGACGTCGACATGGCCAATGCGCTCTGCGAGGAGATGAAGGCCAAGTGCACGATCGTCGCGCAGGATTGGGACGGCATCATCCCCGGGCTTCTGGCCAAGAAGTATGATGCCATCATCGCGTCGATGAGCATTACTGATGAGCGCAAGAAGCAGATCGACTTCACGAACAAGTACTACACGACGCCGCTCGCGGTCGCCGTGCCGAAGGACAGCGCGCTGAAGGGCGTCAGCGTCCAGGACATGAAGGGCAAGGTCGTCGGTGCGCAGGGGTCGACCACGCAGGCCGACTACGCCAACGACGTCTACGCCAAGGGCGGCGCCGAGGCGAAGATGTACCCGACGCAGGATGAAGCCGTGGCCGACCTGCAGAACGGCCGCATGGATGCGCTGATCTCCGACAAGTTCGTGGTGGTCGACTGGCTGAACAAGGCCGGCAAGGATTGCTGCAAGCTGCTCGGCGACGTGCCGGGCACGGAAACGCAGGCCGGTATCGGCATCCGCCAGGGCGAGACCGAGCTGAAGGAGCGCTTCAACAAGGCGATCGACGCGCTCGTCGCCAGCGGCAAGTACAAGGAAATCACCAAGAAGTACTTCCCCTTCGATATCTACTGATCGCTTGCCGATCCAATCGCGCGGAGGCCGCAAGCCTCCGCGCCCTTTGACCAAGTCCATCCGATGAAAACAGATATCCTCGTTCTCGGTGCCGGCATCGTCGGCGTCAGTGCGGCCATTCATTTGCAGGATCGCGGCCGCTCCGTCGTGCTTGCCGATCGCGGCGAGCCGGGCGGCGGCACCAGCTACGGCAATGCCGGGCTTATCGAGCGCTCCTCCGTCGTTCCCTATGCCTTCCCGCGGCAGCTCGGCGCGATTGCCAAGTATGCGCTGAACGGCTCATCGGACGTCCGTTACGATCCCGCCTTCCTGCCGCGCATAGCCGCATGGCTGGCACGCTACTGGTGGCATTCCTCGCCGACCAATCTAGAGAAGGCGACACGGGCGCTTCTGCCGTTGATCGAGGCCAGCGTTTCCGAGCACGACAAGCTGATTGGCCGTGCCGGCGCTTCAGATCTCATCCGCGAACGCGGCTGGGTGTCGTTCTTCAAGAGTCCTCGCCGCTTCGAGGCTGCTCGTGCGGAGGCCGAAAGCCTCTCCGCACATGGTTTGACGATCCGCATTCTTGATGGAAGCGAGTTTCTGGCGCTGGAGCCTGCCTTCGCCGCGAACAGCACTCGCATCGCCGGCGGCGTGCACTGGCTTGATCCGAAGACGGTGACCGACCCGCAAGCGCTGACGGCGGCCTATGCGAACCTCTTTACGACGGCCGGCGGCAAGATGGTCCGCGCGGATGCCTCCGCACTGCGGGAAGAGAAGAATGGCTGGTCGATCACCACGGCCGAAGGCGAGATCATCGAAGCTGGCGAGGTTGTCGTCGCCCTCGGCCCGCAATCCGGCCTGATCTTCCGCAAGCTCGGCTATCCCTTGCCGCTGGCGGTCAAGCGCGGCTACCACCGCCACTATGCGCAGCGCGAAGGCCAGCCGCTCGGCCACTCCGTCGTCGACGAGGAGGCCGGCTACGTGCTGGCGCCGATGGCGCGCGGCATCCGGCTGACGACAGGCATCGAATTCGCTGCGCCCGATGCGCCGCCAAATACCATCCAGCTAAGCCGCGACGAGGCTCATGCGCGCGCGCTGTTCCCGCTCGGCGAGCCGGTAGAGGCGACGCCTTGGCTCGGCCTGCGCCCCTGCCTGCCTGACATGCGGCCGGTGATCGGTCCGGCGCCACGCCATCGCGGCCTTTGGTTCAATTTCGGCCACGCCCATCACGGCTTGACGCTCGGCCCCGCCAGCGGCCGACTGCTGGCAGAGCAAATGGCAGGCAACGACACCTTCGCCGATCCCAAGCCCTTCCATCCGCATCGCTTCCTCTAGATCAGGATGATCTTGGGATGATCTGGTCTGAGATCTGAATCCTGATTTGCTTCAAAGACATAGAGCGGGTATTTCGGCCGCAAACCACTTACACTTTTCGACATCCTGCTCTAGATCCGCCATTCTATTTCGGCGGTCGGTGCACTACCTTTAGCGCCGTGGACCAGATCGATTCCGAAGCCCGCGCTGCCCTGCCTCCGCCTTTCACCCGCTGGTTCGCGGACAAGGGATGGTGCCCGCGTGCCCATCAGCTGGAATTGCTGTCCCGCGCCGAGGCCGGGGGAAGCACGCTACTGATCGCGCCAACCGGTGCCGGCAAGACGCTTGCCGGCTTCCTCCCCTCGCTGACCGACCTGACCCGCCGGGGCAGGATCCCGCCCGGTTCCGCCTTCACCGGCGTTCACACGCTCTACATCTCTCCGCTCAAGGCGCTTGCCGTCGATATCGAGCGGAACCTGATGAAGCCGGTAGGGGAGATGGGGCTGCCGGTGACGGTCGAGAACCGCACCGGCGACACACCTGTTGCCAAGCGCCAGCGCCAGAAACTGAACCCGCCCGATATTCTTCTGACGACGCCGGAGCAAGTGGCCTTGCTGCTTGCCAATCGCGAGGCGGAGCGCTTCTTCAAGGACCTGAAATATGTCATCTTCGACGAGCTGCACTCGCTCGTCACGTCCAAGCGCGGCCACATGCTCTCGCTTGGCCTTGCCCGCCTGCGCCGGCTTGCACCCGCTCTGCAGACGATCGGCCTTTCGGCCACGGTCTCCGAGCCGATGGACCTGCAGAAATGGCTGGTCGCGCAGCGGGAAGGCAAGGACCGTCACGCCGGATTGGTGATCGTCGAAGGCGGCGCCAAGCCCGACATTTCAATTCTTTCCACCGAAGAGCACATCCCCTGGTCGGGCCATTCGGCGAAATACGCGATCCCCGATGTCTACCGGCAGCTTCTCGAACACCGCACGACACTGCTCTTCGTCAACACCCGGTCGCAGGCCGAAATGCTGTTTCAGGAGCTCTGGACGGTGAACGAGGAGAACCTGCCGATCGCACTGCATCACGGTTCCCTCGATGTCGCCCAGCGGCGAAGGGTGGAAGCGGCGATGGCGGCCAACCGGCTGCGCGCCGTCGTCGCCACCTCCACGCTCGACCTCGGCATCGACTGGGGCGATGTCGACCTCGTCGTCCATGTCGGCGCGCCGAAGGGCGCCTCGCGGCTTGCCCAGCGCATCGGCCGCGCCAACCACCGCATGGACGAGCCCTCGAAGGCGATCCTCGTTCCCGCCAATCGCTTCGAGGTGATGGAGTGCCAGGCCGCGCTCGACGCGAACTATATCGGCGCGCAGGACACGCCGCCGGTCGGCAAGGGCGCGCTTGACGCACTCGCGCAGCATGTGCTCGGCATGGCCTGCGCCGAGCCGTTCGACATGCTGGAACTCTACGATGAGATCAAGAGCGCTTCGCCATACGCCGATCTTTCCTGGGAGACCTTCGAGCGCGTGGTCGATTTCGTCGCGACTGGCGGCTATGCGCTGCGCACCTATGAGCGCTATGCCCGCATCCGCAAGACGAAGGAAGGCCGCTGGCGTGTTTCCAATCCGCAGGTCGCCCAGCAATACCGGCTGAACCTCGGCACGATCGTCGAAAGCCCGATGCTCAATCTGCGCATGGTCAAGCGTGGCGAAGGCGGTAGGCTCGGCCGCGGCGGCGCGACGCTGGGCAAGGTCGAGGAATACTTCCTCGAGCAGCTCTCGCCCGGCGACACCTTCATCTTCGCCGGCAAGGTGCTCCGCTTCGAGGGCATCCGCGAGAACGAGGCGCTCGCCTCGCAGGCCTTCTCGATGGATCCGAAGATCCCGTCCTATGCCGGCGGCAAGTTTCCGCTTTCCACCTATCTGGCGGACCAGGTGCGCTCGATGATCGCCGACCCGGACCGTTGGCGCCGCCTGCCGGACCAGGTGCGCGACTGGCTGGCGATCCAGCAGGAAAAGTCGATACTGCCGAAGCGCGACGAGTTGCTGATCGAGACGTTCCCGCGCGGCAGCCGATGCTACATGGTCATCTACCCCTTCGAGGGGCGGCTGGCGCACCAGACGCTCGGCATGCTGCTGACGCGGCGGCTCGAGCGGGCCGGCGCCAAGCCTCTCGGCTTCGTTGCAACCGACTATTCGCTCGGCATATGGGGCTTCGAGGATATGGGGGTGATGATCCGCAACGGCCGGCTCAGCCTCGGCGACCTCTTCGACGAAGACATGCTGGGCGACGATCTTGAGAGCTGGCTCGCCGAATCTTTCCTCTTGAAGCGCACCTTCCGCAATTGCGCCGTGATTGCAGGCTTGATCGAGCGCCGTCACCCGGGAAAGGAAAAGACCGGACGGCAGGTGACGGTCTCGGCCGATCTGATCTACGATGTGCTGAGAACCCACGAGCCGGATCACATTCTGCTGCAGGCGACGCGGTATGATGCGGCGAGCGGCCTTTTGGATATTTCTCGGCTTGGCGATATGCTGAGGCGAATCAAGGGCCACATCACGCATCGTGCGCTCGACCATATCTCGCCGCTGGCGGTGCCCGTCATGCTGGAGATCGGCAAGGAACCGGTGCATGGCGAGGCGCACGACGCGGTTCTGGCGGAAGCCGCCGACGACCTGATCGCTGAGGCACTGGGATCCTCCTCCGCTTGAGGAGAAGCATGAGCTGCTTGTGTTGGATCCTCGGGTCAAGCCCGAGGATCCAACACAAGCAATCAAACATAAGGACGAGTGGGCGACGCCGAGAAGCGCCGCCCACACACTGGAAAGATACGAGACGTGATGAACCGCCTGGCGCTCGCGTGCGAACTGAACGGACTGGCAGCGCTACCGGGCGTCGAGACATCCGTGCATGGCGTTGCTGCGGTTTGTGATCCGCTCGGCGCGCTCTATATGCCCGATGCTGGCATCCTCGTCGTTTCCGACCTGCACCTCGAGAAGGGCGCGGCCTTTGCCCGTCGCGGGATGCTGCTTCCGCCCTATGACACGCTGGCGACGCTGACGGTTCTCTCTGCCGTCATCAGCCGCTACGATCCGAAGCTGGTCGTGTCGCTCGGCGACAATTTCCACGACCGCGTCGGCTCGGCGCATCTGCCCCAGGCGTTCCGCAGCCTGATATCAAAAATGGCGCGCGGCCGCGAATGGATTTGGATCAACGGCAACCATGATCCCGACGGCACCGTCGATTTGCCGGGCACGTCCGCCGATGAAATGCATTACGGCGGCCTCACCTTCCGCCACGAGCCGAAAAGCGGGCTTCAGAACGGCGAGATCGCCGGACACCTGCATCCCGCCGCGACCGTCCGGCGCCGCGAGAAATCGGTCCGCCGCCCGTGTTTCGCCACCGACGGTGCCCGCTTGCTGATGCCCGCCTTCGGCATCATGACCGGCGGCCTCGACCTTCGCCACAAGGCGATGAAAGGGCTGTTCGATCAGACCTCGCTGATTGCCCACCTTCTCGGCCGCGACCGGATCTACTCCGTCAGGTTTGGCAACCTCGTGGGGTGAGCCCCTAGGCGGCACGGGTCGCTCCAACCATCGTCGCTTTAGTCACCGAAATAGTAGAGGGGCTGGCGCGTCAGTTCGCCTTGGCCGACATGGCCATAGACATCTTTTCCCAGGATCCAGAACGAAATGGCCTGGGTTTTCATGGAGAAAATATAGTCGCCTGAGATCCAGTGCTCTGCCTTGTTGCCGGAGAGCGGATAAAGATATTCGCCAACCTCATACATGACGGCCCGATGCGAGCTGTAATCGTATAAGTAGCGCTCCGCCGCCATTTATTCTCCCGATTCTATTTCGGAAAGAATCCCATGGCGGCGAAAGCATTGTCAAACAATACTGCCGCTGTATGCCGATCACCCCAATTTTGTTTCGGTCCTTGGCGTTGTATATCGTTTTTACTAGGTTTTTCGTTTCCTTCGAAGCGATCAATTGCACTCCTGCAATTGTCGCTGATACGTGGCCGCCATGTTGGCAAAGCGTTGCGCCGTCTTCTGCAGTTGCGCATTCGAGCGCCAGTCGCCGCGCATGTAGCCTTTCGGGCCGGAATAATAGGCGAGGTACAGGCCGTAGGCATCGTTCTGAGGGATGCCGGTCACCTGGCTGTTTTGCGAGTGATACCAGCCGATGAAGTCAATCGCGTCGGCGAAGTTGGTGCGGCGGGCAGCCCAGCTTCCTGTAGCCGATTGATAGTGGTCCCATGTGCCGTCAAGTGCTTGCGAATAGCCGTAGGCCGTCGATGGCCGTGTCCATGGAATGAAGCCGAACAGCTTGGTGCGCGGCGGTCGCGCATATGGCTGGAAGCCGGATTCGGTATACATCGTCGCCATCAGGATCGGAACCGGAACACCATATTTACGCTCCGTCTTTTCTGCTGCGCGCTGCCAGCTCGTGAACATCCCGTCGCGCTGCTCGAAGACGGCGCAGATGTTTCGGGTCTGTCGGGGAGCCGTGGCGCAGCCGGCTACAAGTGCCAGCAGCACGAGGGCGGGGAGGGCACGGATACGCATTACAGGGAACCTCTCGTTACCGAGAGATTACTAACTCGTAAATATTAACGAGGGGTTTTTAGTCGAATGTGAGTTGCGTGCCAGCGCGTGTCGTGTCTTTTCCGCGGGGCGAGCGCTCCCCGTTGCGCTTGGCCGCAGGGCATTTATTCTAAGAGTGCCAGCGGTTCGTGGGGTATTGAATGTCGGCACTGCCTTTCTCGAAGATCTCTTCGTCGTTCAATGCGCTGCTGACTGCGATTGGGCTTCTGGCGGTGGCCGTGCTCACGACGCCCGATCTCGCTGCAGAGAGCAGGCTCGGGGTCGAAGCCGCGCTCGCTGCAATCTGGGTCGTCTATGTCCTGCAACTGAGCGGCACGCTTTTTGCGCGGCGTCGCAGTCGCGTATCGGGTGGGAACGCCGCCCTCGTGATCGACCTGCTTGCTGTTTTCGTCCCCATGGCGGCCTTCCTATTCGTCGCCTCGCGCGATCGAAGCCTGTATTGCGCCATCTGGCTTCTCAAGCCGCTGCGGGATTCGACCTTCTTCAGGCTAATGGCAAAGGTGGTTGCAAACGAGTCCCGCAATCTGCTTGGCGTGACGTCGGTCTTCGGCATCGTTCTCTTCGGCGCGGCGCTGGCCGGATATGTCATAGAGCGCGATGTCCAGCCGGATAGGTTCGGCAGCATTCCGCAGGCGATGTGGTGGGCGGTCGTGACGCTGTCGACGACCGGCTATGGCGACGAGATCCCGCAAAGCCTGGCAGGCCGGATATTGGCTGGATTGGTGATGATGAGCGGCATCGGTATTTTTGCGCTTTGGGCCGGCATCCTCGCCACTGGTTTCTACGAAGAGGTCCGTCGCCAGGACTTCGTTCGCAACTGGCAGCTGGTCGCGGCGGTACCCCTGTTTAAGAAGCTTGGTTCGGCAGCGCTGATCGAAATCGTGCGGGCGCTGCGGCCGCGTATCGTGCCCGCGGGTGCAGTGATCTGCCGCAAGGGCGATGTTGGCGATCAGATGTTCTTCATCGTCGAGGGGCGGGTAAGCGTGGCGACACCCGACCATCCGGTGGAACTTTGTGCCGGAAGCTTTTTCGGCGAGATGGCATTGATCAGTGGCGAACCGCGCTCAGCGACGGTCAGCGCTGCAACCGAAGTGTCGCTGCTGTCGCTCTATGCCGTGGACTTTCAGATGCTGTCGAGCAGCAGTCCGGAGATTGCCGAGACCATCCGCAAGACGGCACTCGAGCGACGAGGCGAGCTGCCGAAGGAATGATCAAGCCTGGTATGGCTGCGGAATTGCCGCAGCCATCGACGGTCACGCCCTGACCGGTTCATAGCGCAGGATCACCGCGCCCCTCTTGGTCGTCGTGCTATCGAGCAGTTTCAGTGGAAGCTGCTGGCTGGCCGGCTTGAAATGCGGATTGCCGCCGCCGAGGATAACGGGGACAAGGCAGATGCGGATCTCATCCACCAGCCCCTCCTTCAGGAGCGAATCCGCGAGCTTGGCACTGCCGAAGATGAAGATCGTCTTGCCCGCTTCACTCTTCAGCTTCTTCAGTTCTGCGACAGGGTCGCTGACGACGCGCGTGTTGTTCCAGTCGGCCGCCGTCATCGTCCTCGATACGGCAATCTTGGCGATGCCGTTCATGTATGCCTTGATTTTCTCCTCGCTATCGGCTGTCGGCCAATAGGCGGCCATACCTTCATATGTCTTGCGGCCGAAGACGAGCAGGTCGCCTTCCTCGCCAAACTGCTCGGCATAGCGCTCCAGCTCCGGACCCCAGGCAAGATTGTGGAAGTCGATATCCCACGGTTTCGTGCCTTCGAAATAGCCATCAAGCGTCATCAGATTCCAAACGATAAGCTTTCTCATCTCTCGTCCTCCTCGAAACTGGTTGCGATTAACAATCGGTTGAAAGCTAGATTGACTGATGGCAAAATGCAAGCAGTTTTTGGGAGAACCTTATGGACGATGCTCACCGCTCCGGCTGCCCGATCAATCTGACGCTGGAGGTGCTCGGCGATCGCTGGAGCCTGATCGTCATCCGCGACATCATGTTCGGCAGTCGGCGCCACTTCCGCGAGCTGCTGCAGAATTCGGAGGAGCGGATTGCCTCGAACATTCTGGCCGACCGCCTGCGCCGCTTGGTCGACAGGGGATTGCTGACGCGTGCGGACGATCCGACGCACAAGCAAAAGGCAATCTACAGTCTGACTGAAATGGCGATCCAGCTGGTGCCGATCTTCGCCCATATGGGGGCCTGGGGCCGCAGATATCTTCCGGTTTCAGAGGAGCTCTCCATTCGCGCCGAGCTTCTGGAGACCGGAGGTGAAAAGCTCTGGGAGGAATTCATGGACGAGTTGCGCGCCAAACATCTCGGCAAGAAGTTGCCTCCGGAAACGCCGTCCGTACTCGCACGCCTGACCCAAGCCTATCTCGATCTTGTCGCCCGAAAGGCGAAATCGGCCTGATCAGTCCTTGCGAAACACCACGCTGGCACCCCAGCCTGTGATGAGCGCGAGGAAGACGGAGAGCAGGCCATAGGCGATCGGCTGCGCATGCGCCGCGTCCGTAATCATCTGCTCGATCCCTGTCTTGATAACGCGCAGCGGAACCGACTTCTCGGTGAGGAAGCTGCCACTCTTGAAGAGATAGGCGCGTACGGTATGCACGCCGTTCGGAATATTTGCCGGCAACCGCAGGCTTGCCTTGAAAAGGCTGGAGCTGACGAAACGCACGCCGCTTGGATCGCGATCGTAGAGGCCGCCGCTTTCCTGCAGCCGGCGAAAGGCTTGCCGGAATTCGCCGAGATTGCTGGCATTGCCGACGAAGCCGACCGGCGTCAGCGGAATGTGATCGATGCCGATCCCCCTGTCCGTGAGGTCAAGCGGCGTGGTGATGTCGTCAAGCATGCGCGAGCTCGACATCGAATAGGAGTGCGGCACCGCTTCGAAGGTCATCGACCGCGTATTGACCCAGATGCCGAACACCCGCTCCTTCCGGCGCACGGTCGCGTCTTCGCGCGGGCCCTCAAGAACGACGACCACATCATACTGGCCGATCGCCAAAAGCAGGCTGTCGGTGTTGGTCACGGCTCCAAAGATCGTCAGGTCTGCGCCGCGAAAATCCGAAGTGATGGCGATTTCGCTGGTGGACGTGCCGATTTCAAGCCCTTCGGCGGTCGCCTGCGTGGCTTGGCCCGGGAGCAGCATTTGCGCGGTCGCGATAGCAGGCAGCGTCGTGGCGCAAAATAGCAGAGCGGCGAGGAAGCGGTGCATCAATTCGCTCCCATGACCACGGAGTAGACATCCGCTGGCGTTACGACCAGCGCAACGGCAAGGCGGAGGCCGACGGCGAGCACGAGAAGCCCGAGCAGCGCACGCAGCTGCTCGCCACGCAGCTTTTGTCCAACGCGCACGCCATACTGGGCGCCGATCACGCCGGCAATCATCAGGATAAAGGCGAGCACGATATCGACCGAGAAGTTGGTGGCGGCCTGCACGACCGTCGTATAGGCGGTCACGAAAATGATCTGGAACAGCGACGTACCGACGACCACATTGGTCGGGATGCGCAGGAGATAGATCATCGCCGGCACCATGATGAAGCCGCCGCCGACGCCCATGACCGACGTCAGGATGCCGATGCCGAAGCCGAGCGTGACGACAGGGATCACGCTCAGAAAGATCTTCGATTTCTTGAACCGCATCTTGAGGGGCAGCTTGTGCACCCAATGGTGATGGCCGGGGCGTCGCGGCGTTGGTGGCACGTTCTTTGCCGCGCGACGCATGGCATTGACGCTCTCGAGCAGCATGAGCCCGCCGACCGTGCCGAGGAAGATGACGTAGAGCAGCGAGATGATGAGATCGAGCTGGCCGATCTGTCTGAGCAGCGAAAAGATCCAGATGCCGACGGTCGCGCCGGAGAGGCCGCCAACGAGTAGCACGGTTCCAAGCTTCACATCGAGCGTTCCACGCCGGAAGTGTGTGATGGCGCCCGAGATGGAGGAGGCGACGACCTGGTTGGCGCCGGTGGCGACGGCAACGACCGGCGGAATGTTATAGAAGATCAGGAGCGGCGTGATCAGGAAGCCGCCGCCGACACCGAACATTCCGGAGAGAAAGCCGACGGCCGCCCCCATACCGAGAATGATGAAGATGTTCACCGACAATTCTGCGATAGGCAGATAGATTGTCACAGCAGACCCCGATCTATGAACTGCCCCCACAGGCAGGCGTTCTTACATCCCGTTCGAATGGCGCATCATACGGTGAAATCGTTGCCAGAGGATTTCGATACGCGACGTGCAATCCGCCCGATAGCGTGATCACTCTCGAATATTCAGGCTTTTTTTGGGTTTTATGGCAGACCGTTAGAGGGCGAGCCTCACAGGATCCATCGTTATGCTCGAGCCGTCGCGGTTGAATGCGACGCACCCGCCGACTAGGGTCGACACGGCATGATCTGGGGGATTCGCGTGAAGGCAGGATTGGTTCGTTGCTTGTTGGCTGCTTGGGTCCTGCAGCCCTTTGCGGCAAAGGCGGAATGGCAGCCGGTTGAACAGGTGCAGACCTATGCGGTGACCGGCAGCTCCGGCGCAGCGCTCTACGATTCGATCGGCGAGCACGCTCCCGAGCTTGGCGGCAGTCGCGCGGTGGCGCATACGACGTTCAAGCTGACCTGGACGAGAAAATACGAGCGCCGTGGCGATGCCTGCGTCCTGGCGGTGGCGCGGCCGAAGCTGATCATCACCTATACGCTGCCGAAGCCCACCACAAAACTTCCTATGGCCACTCAGGCAAGCTGGGCCACCTTCGTTGCCGGCATCGAAACGCATGAGCGGGTGCATGGGGACTACATCAAGGAAATGGTCAGGGATATCGAGGCGATGAGCGTCGGGCTGTCCGCCGACGATGACCCCGACTGCCGCAAGATCCGGGTCGAGCTGACGAAGCGGCTCGGTGAACTCTCCGCGCTGCAGCGACAGCGCGGCCGCGACTTCGACAAGGCCGAGATGAGCGAGGGCGGCAATATCCGCCGCCTCATCTTGCAACTCGTGAACGGCCCCTGAGTTGGGGCGTTGCATACCGGATGGCCCGGCATGCCTGTCATGGATGGGCTTAGCCCAAAGCGGCCCGGGCGACCGGGGCGAGATGCGGCCAGACCTCGAGCGAGCCGCGATAGATCATGCTCAGCGCCACGTAGACGATGATGGCCAGACCGAGGTACGCGATCCAGTGGTAGCGGTTGAGCAGGCGCGCGATGAAGTTCGCCGCGATGCCCATCATGGCGATCGACAGGATCAGGCCGATCACAAGGACCGTCGGATGCTCGCGGGCCGCTCCGGCGACGGCGAGGACGTTGTCGAGCGACATAGACACGTCGGCGATCACGATCTGGCTGGCCGCCTGGTAGAAGGTCTTCTTTGGCGCCGCGCCGCCTTCGGCTCCTTCCGCGTCACTGCCGCTGCCGTTGCGCAGGTCGCGCCACATCTTCCAGCAGACCCAGAGCAGGAGAATACCACCGGCAAGCAGCAGGCCGATGATCTCGAGAAGCTGGACCGTGACGCTGGCAAGCGCAATACGCAGTACAGTGGCGGCAAGAATACCGACGAGGATCGCCTTCTTGCGCTGGTCAGTCGGCAGCCCCGCCGCGGCGAGGCCGATGACAACGGCGTTGTCGCCGGCAAGCACGAGGTCGATGAGGATGACCTGCAGAAGCGCCAGCAAGCCGGCAGATGTGAAAATTTCCATGATGTGACAATCCCTGACATACGAAACGCCTGCCGGCGCGCCGCTAACGCATAAATGATCGTGGATCTCCTTATCAAGAGGCTGAGGGACATTGTGGAAAAGTTCTCAGGCCCGTTGATGTTGCGCCCCGTCGATTGAGCACCCTTCATGCATCGTTGTCAGGGCGCTTTCCGGATGCATCGAACTCTTTGTATGGCCCGGGATTGGCCATGACGTTCTGAACGTGCTAGCGAGAGCCGCAAAAGGCCCCAGCACGCATGACGGAGGGGCACAGCAACGCTTTCGGACTCCACGCAGACATGATTCGTATCGAGAATATCAGCAAGCAGAACAGTCACCGGATCCTCTTTATCGAGGCCTCCGCAGCCCTCAACAAAGGCGAGAAGATCGGTCTCGTCGGCCCGAACGGTGCCGGCAAGACGACGCTCTTTCGTATGATCACCGGGCAGGAACAGCCTGACGAAGGCCAGGTCTCCGCAGAAAAGGGCGTGACGATCGGCTATTTCAATCAGGATGTCGGCGAGATGGCTGGCCGCAGCGCCGTGGCCGAGGTCATGGAAGGCGCCGGGCCCGTCAGTGTCGTCGCGGCTGAACTGCGCGCGCTCGAAGCGGAAATGATCGATCCGGACAAGCTCGACGAGATGGACCGGATCATCGAGCGTTACGGCGAAGTCCAGGCGCGCTACGAGGAGTTGGACGGCTATGCGCTCGAGGGCCGTGCGCGCGAAGTGCTGGCTGGTCTCAGCTTCACCCAGGAAATGATGGACGGCGACGTCGGCGCGCTGTCGGGCGGCTGGAAAATGCGCGTGGCGCTCGCCCGCATTCTCCTCATGCGCCCTGACGTCATGCTGCTCGACGAACCGAGCAACCACCTGGACCTCGAGAGCCTGATCTGGCTGGAAGAATTCCTGAAGACCTACGACGGTGCGCTTTTGATGACCTCGCACGATCGCGAGTTCATGAACCGCATCGTCGGCAAGATCATCGAGATCGACGCCGGCTCGTTGAACAGCTACTCCGGTGATTACGGCTTCTACGAGCAGCAGCGGGCGCAGAACGAGAAACAGCAGCAGGCGCAGTTCGAGCGCCAGCAGGCAATGCTGGCCAAGGAAATCAAGTTCATCGAGCGTTTCAAGGCGCGCGCCTCGCATGCATCGCAGGTGCAGAGCCGCGTCAAGAAGCTGGAGAAGATCGACCGTGTCGAGCCGCCGAAGCGCCGCCAGACAGTCGCCTTTGACTTCCTGCCGGCACCACGGTCCGGCGAAGACGTGATCAACCTGAAGAACGTCCACAAGAAGTACGGCAGCCGCACCATCTATGAAGGCCTGGACTTCATGGTCCGCCGCAAGGAGCGTTGGTGCATCATGGGCATCAACGGCGCCGGCAAGTCGACTCTTTTGAAGCTGGTGGCGGGTTCCACCGAACCGGATCAGGGCAGCGTCGCCCTCGGCGCCAGCGTCAAGATGGGCTACTTCGCCCAGCACGCCATGGATCTGCTCGACGGAGATCGAACGGTGCTGGAATGGCTGGAGGATTCTTTCCCCCAAGCTGGGCAGGCACCGCTGAGAGCGCTCGCGGGATGCTTCGGTTTCTCCGGTGACGACGTAGAGAAGAAGTGCAGGGTTTTGTCGGGTGGCGAGAAAGCCCGGCTCGTGATGGCCAAGATGCTCTTCGATCCACCGAACCTGCTGGTGCTGGACGAGCCGACGAACCATCTGGATCTCGACACCAAGGAAATGCTGATCAAGGCGCTGTCGCAATACGAGGGCACCATGCTGTTCGTCTCGCACGACCGGCATTTCCTCGCAGCCCTTTCCAACCGCGTGCTGGAACTGAAGCCCGATGGTATCCACCAATATGGCGGTGGCTACACCGAATACGTTGCCCGCACCGGCCAGGAAGCGCCCGGCCTGCGCAGCTGACGACACCACAACGAATGCCGGTGGCCGGCCCCTGCTAGCGCCTCGCCCCGGGGTGCTCGGGTTCGCCGGGGCGGCCACCTTCAACGTCAGCATTTCGGTGCGGCCAGCAGGCCAGGAAAGGCGCTGAGCCGTGGCCTGAGTTCCGGCTGGCGCCGTGCCGCCTCCGGAGGGCGTCGTTCCGTCCTCGTCGGCTCGCGTGCAAGGTGGGAAATAGCGGTGATAGCGCCTCGGGCTGCATCTGCGCCGCCGTCAGTCTGCCGCGGCATGCCCGGGCGCGACCGCATTCGCTAGCCGCAAGCTGGGTCATCACGCAGTCGCCCGGCCACGCCTTTTCCTGATCGCCGACAAGCCCTTCCTCCCAGTTCATGGCTTCGACAACGGCAAGCACCTCGGCCAGGGGCAGGGCAAGAAGTCTCTTCAGGAACAGGCCGCTTGCCATGCGTTTCCACGCGGGCTTGCCGCCATGTTTTCTCGCGCCAACCACGCTAGCGGTGATGCGCGGCTTTAACGGTTTTTGCGGATAGGTCTTTTCTATGCTCGGCAGTTGGCTCCGCGTGAAATGGCTTACATGGGGTGGAGAAAGACGGTTTGCTCCTTACTTCAGGGAGGAGATGGGAAATGAAGAGCAAAGGGACCCGCGCAATGGCAAAGAACACGATCTGCCTGTGGTACGACAAAGACGCTGAGGCTGCTGCCCGCTTCTACGCTGAAACCTTTCCCGACAGCGCCGTGGGTGCCGTCATTCGTGCACCGGGGGACTATCCGGACGGTAAGCAAGGAGACGTGTTGGTTGTTGAATTCACTGTCGCGGGTATTCCTTGTATCGGCTTGAACGGCGGTTCCACGTTCAAACACAACGAAGCCTTCTCATTTCAGATCGCAACTGACGATCAGGAAGAAACCGACCGCTACTGGAACGCTATTGTCAGCAATGGCGGCCAGGAGAGTGAGTGTGGCTGGTGCAAAGACCGATGGGGTGTGTCCTGGCAGATCACGCCGCGGGTGCTGATGGAAGCGCTTGCGGCAGGCGGGGAGCAAGCAAAGCGCGCTTTCGATGCGATGATGACCATGAGGAAGATCGACGTCGCGGCGATTGAGGCGGCCCGGCGCGGCTAATCCACTGTGTAGTTACGTAGACTTCTGGCTGCTTCGAGACCTCTATGACGGATGCAGAGACGATCATCATCGGCGCCGGACCGGCAGGATTGGCTTGCGCCGTGGCGCTGCATGCGCGTGGACGCTCGTTTGTCGTGCTTGAGAAGGGCGATACGCTCGCCGCCGCCTGGCACCGCCACTATGATCGCCTTCGGCTGCATACCCACAAGATGCACTCGGCCCTGCCGGGAATGCCGATGCCGCGGCGGTTCCCAAAGTATCCGTCGCGGCTGCAGGTTATCGAGTATCTCGAAACCTATAGCTCTTCGAACGACATCGAGGTCAGGTTTGGCGTGCGCGCGACGACGATCCGCAAGGACAAGGCGTGGACCGTGGAGAGTTCCGAGGGGACATTCCAGGCGAGCAACGTCATTGTCGCGACCGGGCTCGCAAACGCGCCGATAAGGCCGACCTGGGAAGGACAGGAGCTGTTTGCGGGCAAGCTTCTCCATTCCTCGGAGTTCAGGAATGCCGCGGCGCTTGCGGCTGAGCGCGTCCTCGTCGTCGGCTTCGGCAATTCGGCCGGCGAGATCGCCCTTGAATGCGCCGAGGCCGGCCTTGATGTCGGGATGTCCGTTCGCGGCCCGATCAATGTCGTGCCGCTTGAACTGTTCGGACTGACGAGCGCCAGCATCGCCATAGCCCAGCGGTTCCTTCCCTATCGCCTGGTCGATGCGGTGAATGCGCCGATCCTGCGCCTGCGGTTCGGCGACCTCGGGAAATTCGGACTGGAAAGGGCAAAACGGGGACCACTGACCGGCATCGTCGAAAGGGGCCGCACACCTCTGATCAACATCGGAACGATCGAGCGCATCCGGTCGGGGGATATCAAGGTGTTCCCCGCAGTGACGAAATCCGAGGAGCGGCGTGTGCATTTCGCGGACGGCCGATCCGGCATGTTCGACGCGATCGTCCTGGCGACCGGCTACCGGGCGGGGCTCGATGCGCTTCTGCCCGATTTCGAAGGGAGATTTGGCGGCGCCGACGGCCCCGCCCGCGGCGAGCTTCATCCGGCAAATGACGGCCTCTACTTTTGCGGCTTCACCGCCGTACCGACCGGCCTGCTCCGGGAAATCGGGCTCGAGGCGGAGAAGATCGCTGCGTCTATCGCCAAAGAGTGATTTGCGACCGTGCAACAGTTTAGGTCCTGTCGCAATCCGACTGGAACTGGCTGTCTCGGCGCAGCGAAGCTGGGTCGCCTTCCGAGACGCCGAGTGCACGTCTTCCAGTTCCCGCGTGGCAGGAGGCAGCGTCTATCCAATGGTCTATTCGACGTGCCTGGATGGGCTGACCCAATCGCGCACCAAAGAGCTGAAGGCCTATCTAAATGCGAGGAAGGCGACATGAGTTGCCCGGTTCCGGCTGCGGACTGACTTAACCGCTTCTATCACCCCTACGGCTGAAGCATTGGCGCATGATCGGGCGGAACGATTGGCGTTTGCCGGCGTCCTAAGCGCGCCTATGGCAAAGGGCAGCGGTACTTGCCTTCGACCAGCGTCATCATCAGGTCGTCGCCCGCGGCATCGCGGACACCCGGGTTCTCCTCAAGGAATGTGCACAGCATGTCGCTTATGGCTGCGGCCGTGGTCCCAACCGGAATACAGAAATTCGCACCGACGGAGTTGGCAAAATAAGCGGAGTTCACCATCGCTTTCGATGTGGGAACGGCATCCACGAAGTTACGGCCGGCCAAGTAATCGTCCCTGTTCCACTTGTCCATCCAGCCGCTGACGTAGCCCGCGACGAACTGGCGCGAGCCTCTGCAATCAGAGAGAAGAACATCGCCATTGGAAAAGCCAGACGGCACTTTCGCCGAAACCGTTGCCAGTATGATCGCGGTCAGGATACCAGACATTGCGCCTCGGTCGTCGTTTGGCGAAGGGAGCTTTGGCTGGGATCGTGTCGAAAATTAGCCTGGCGTGTCGTTCTGTGGCGCTGCAATCAAAAATAGCGATCGCACAGGGAGAGGCAGCTCACGCCGCCTCCTTCTCCTTCGCATAAGGGTCGAAGCGGCCGTAGAAGGTCTCGCCCTTGGCGGCCATGTCCTTCAGCAGCGCCGTCGGCTTGAAGTGTGCGCCGTAAGTTGCCGCAAGTTTCTCGCAAAGTTCCACGAAGGCCTTCACGCCCATGCCGTCGATGTAGGAGAGCACGCCACCGGTGTAGGGGGCGAAGCCGAAACCGAGGATGGAGCCGACGTCGGCTTCGCGCGGATCGGTGACGATGTCTTCCTCGATGGTGCGCGCTGCTTCCAGCGCGATGGTGACGAGGAAACGCTGCTTCAGCACGTCGACATCGACCTCTTCCGCCTTCTTCTGCGGGTAGAAAGTCCTCAGCTCCGGCCAAAGCGACTTCTTGGCCGGTTTCGCCGGATAGTCGTAGAAGCCCTTGCCGTTCTTGCGGCCGCGGCGGTCGAGTTCGTCGACCATCTTGTTGACCAGTGCCATGTGCTTCGGATCGACGGCGGCCTCGCCGAGATCGGCAGCGGTGGCCTTGAGGATCTTCTGCGAGAGATCGATCGCGACCTCGTCGTTCAGCGACAGCGGACCGACCGGCATGCCGGCCATCTTGGCGGCATTCTCGATCATGACGGGCGGGACGCCCTCGATCAGCATGTCGTAGGCTTCGTGAATGTAGCGGAAGACGCAGCGGTTGACGAAGAAGCCGCGCGTGTCGTTGACGACGATAGGCGTCTTCTTGATGGCGGCGACGTAATCGAGCGCAACGGCGAGCGCCTTGTCGCCGGTCTGCTTGCCGAGGATCACTTCCGTCAGCATCATCTTCTCGACCGGCGAGAAGAAATGCACGCCGATGAAATCGAGCGGACGCTTGGAGTTCTTGGCAAGGCCGGTGATCGGCAGCGTCGAAGTGTTGGAGGCAAAGATGGCGCCTTCCGGCAGCACTGCCTCGACGGCCTCGATTACGGCCTTCTTGACCTCGCGATCCTCGAAGACGGCTTCGATGACGAGATCGGCATCCTTCAGATCGGCATAGTCTGCGGAGGGGACGACGCGCGCCAGCAGCGCCGCGCCCTCGTCCTGCGTAAGGCGTCCCTTACCGATTGCATCCTTTACCAGGCCTTCACCGACACCCTTGCCCTTGGTCGCCGCTTCCATGTCGCGGTCGATAAGGGTGACGGGGATGCCGGCGGAGGCGGTCACATAGGCGATCGAGGCTCCCATGAAACCGGCGCCGACGACACCCACCTTCTTCAGCTCCGTCTTTGCAACACCGGCGGGGCGGCGGGCCCCTTTGCCGAGCTCCTGCATGGAGATGAAGAGCGAACGGATCATCGAGAAGGCTTCGTTGGTCTGCAGGATCTCGGTGAAATAGCGCTGCTCGATCTTAAGACCGGTGTCGAAGGGCACCTGCAGGCCTTCATAGACGCATTTCAGGATGGCGAGTGCTGCCGGATAGTTGCCTGATGTCTCGCGGCGCAGGATAGCCGGAGCTGCCGGCCAGAGCTGGGCCGCGGCCGGCGTCCAGATGCCGCCGCCTGGCGCCTTGAAGCCCTTTTCGTCCCAGGGGGCGACCGGCTTCAAGCCATCCTTGATCATCTGTTTCGCGGACGGGATCAGCTGATCCGGCTCGACCACCTGATGGACGAGGTTCATCGCCTTGGCGCGCGCTGCCGTCAGCGACTGGCCTGTCGTCATCATCTGCAGGGCCGACTGGGCGTCCGCCAGGCGCGAGACGCGCTGCGTACCGCCAGCGCCCGGGAAGATGCCGACCTTGACCTCGGGCAGGGCGATCTTCACCGACTTGGCATTGGAGGCGACGCGGCCATGGCAGGCGAGCGACATCTCGAAGGCGCCGCCCATGCAGGTGCCATTGATCGCCGAGACCCACGGCTTGCCCGAGGTTTCGATCTTGCGGAAGAGGCCGGTCATGCGGCCGACGAGATCGAAGAGTTTCTGCGCGGCGCCATCGGGGTTGGCGGCCTTCTCGTGCTGGTAGAGCGAGAACATCGACTTGATCATCGAGAGGTCCGCGCCGCCTGAGAAGCTCGATTTGCCGGAGGTGATGACCGCGCCCTTGACAGCGCTGTCGGCGACGACCGCATCAACGATGGCGTCCATCTCGTCCATCACCTCCTCGGTGAAGACGTTCATGGATTTGCCAGGCATATCCCAGGTGACAAGGGCAATGCCGTCTGCGTCAGTTTCGACGGTGAAATTCTTGTAGGTCATCGTCTCTCTCCCTTAGACGCGTTCGATGATGGTCGCGGTGCCCATGCCGGCGCCGATGCAGAGCGTGACGAGCGCGGTGTTCAGGTCGCGGCGCTCCAGTTCGTCCAGCACCGTGCCCAGGATCATCGCGCCGGTGGCGCCGAGCGGGTGGCCCATGGCGATCGCGCCGCCGTTGACGTTGATCTTGTCGTGCGGGATCTCGAAGGCTTGGCAGTAGCGCAGCACGACGGCGGCGAAGGCCTCGTTGAGTTCGAAGAGATCGATGTCGGCAAGCGTCATGCCCGTGCGCTTCAGAAGCTTTTCGGTGACGTCGACCGGGCCGGTCAGCATCAGCGCCGGGTCGGAGCCGATATTGGCGAAGGCTTTGATGCGGCCACGGGGCTTCACGCCCATGCTTTCGCCTCCGGCCTTGGAGCCGAGCAGCACGGCGGCCGCGCCGTCGACGATGCCAGAGGAGTTGCCGGCGTGGTGGACGTAATTGAGGCGCTCGATCTCCGGATGGGCCTGGATCGCGACGGCTTCGAAGCCACCCATCTCGCCGGGCATCTGGAAGGAGGGGTTCAGGCTTGCCAGCGCCTGCATGTCGGTGCCGGGACGCATGTGCTCGTCATGGGCAAGGATCGTCAGGCCGTTCTGGTCCTTGACCGGGATGACGGAATTCTTGAAGTAGCCCTTCTCCCAGGCGTTTGCCGCCCGCTTCTGGCTTTCGACCGCGTAAGCGTCGACGTCGTCGCGCGAGAAGCCGTATTTGGTGGCAATCAGGTCGGCCGAGACGCCCTGCGGCATGAAGTAGGCCGGGAAGTTCACCGACGGGTCCATGAACCAGGCGCCGCCCGACATGCCGAGACCGACGCGCGACATGCTTTCGACGCCGCCTGCAATGACGATGTCATCGGCGCCTTGCGCGATCTTCGCCGCGCCGAAGTTCACGGCGTCGAGGCCGGAAGCGCAGAAGCGGGATATCTGCATGCCAGGCGCCTTGGTCGAATAGCCGGCCTCGAAGGCCGCCCCGCGCGGGATGACCGCGCCGGCTTCCATGACAGGATCGACGCAGCCCATGATAATGTCGTCGACCGTTGCTGTATCGAGTCCATTGCGGTCTCGGATCGCTTCCAGCGTCTTGGCGGCAAGGCGCACCGACGGCACCTCGTGCAGCGAACCGTCCTTTTTGCCGCGGCCGCGTGGCGTGCGCACGTGGTCGTAAATGAAAACCTTGGTCATTGTCTCATCTCCCTATCGGCGTCGGGCGCCGTTGAACTCAAAAAGCCTCGGCGGCCAAGGTCATCATCGTTTCTGCGCCGGTCTCGATGCGGGCCTTGCGCAGCGCCGTTTCCGGCATGATCCGCTCCATGAAGAAACGGGCCGTGACGAGCTTGTTGCGAAGGTAGCTTTCGCGGGCGTCGTCGCCGCTTGCAAGGCCATCCTCGGCAGCCTTTGCCATCTTCGCCCACATATAGCCAAGGACGACGAGACCGAAGAGGTGCATGTAGTCGGTCGAGCCCGCGCCGGCATTGTCGGGCTTGGCCATGGCGTGCTGCATGAACCACATGGTCGCCGACTGCACGTCGTTCAACCCCTTCTTCAGGTTCTTGGTGAAGAACGTCATCTTCTCGTCGTCGCGGTTCTCTTCACAGAAATCGCCGATCTCCTTGAAGAGCGCCATGACGGCGCGGCCGCCGTTCAAGCCGAGCTTACGGCCCACCAGATCGAGCGCCTGGATGCCGTTGGCGCCTTCGTAGATCATGGCGATGCGGGCATCGCGCACATACTGGCTCATGCCGTGCTCTTCGATGTAGCCGTGGCCGCCGAACACCTGCTGGGCCATGACGGCGTGGTCGAAGCCCTTGTCGGTCAGGACGCCCTTGAGGATCGGGGTGACGAGACCCAGAATGTCATCGGCAGTCTGGCGCTCCTTCTCGTCCGCCGAGCGGTGGGCGATGTCGGATTTCAGCGCCGTCCAGAGCAGGAAGGCGCGGCCTGCCTCGTTGAAGGCGCGGATCGTCATCAGCGAACGGCGAATGTCGGGATGCACGATGATCGGGTCAGCCTTTTTATCAGGCGCCTTCGGGCCGGAGAGCGAGCGGCCCTGGATGCGCTCGCGGGCATAGTTGACGGCGTTCTGATAGGCGATTTCGGCGATCGCCAGACCCTGTAGACCGACGCCGAGGCGGGCTTCGTTCATCATCACGAACATGGCGTTGAGGCCCTTGTTCTCCGCGCCGATGAGGAAACCGGTCGCCTCGTCATAGTTCATGACACAGGTGGCGTTGCCATGAATGCCCATCTTGTGCTCGATCGCGCCGCAGGAGACCTGATTGCGCTCGCCCGGTGTGCCATCCGATTTGACGAGATGCTTCGGCACGATGAACAGCGAAATGCCCTTGGTGCCATCAGGCGCGCCTTCGATGCGCGCCAGCACCAGATGCACGATGTTGCCGGTCATGTCGTGCTCGCCGGCGGAGATGAAGATCTTCTGGCCCGAGATCTTGTAGCTGCCGTCACCTTGAGGCACGGCCTTGGTGCGCAGGAGGCCGAGATCGGTCCCGCAATGCGGCTCGGTAAGGTTCATGGTGCCGGACCATTCGCCGGAGACCATCTTCGGCAGATAGGTCTGCTTTTGCTCGTCCGAGCCGTGGACGACAATTGCGGCGATCGCGCCCTGGGTCAGCCCCGGATACATCATCAGCGACATGTTGGCGGCCGACGTATATTCACCGACGGCGGCGTGCAACGTATAGGGGAGGCCCTGGCCGCCGAATTCCTCGGGGACCGCAAGTCCCGTCCAGCCGCCCTGGCAGTAGGCGTCGTAGCCTTCCTTGAAGCCTTTGGGCACGGAGACGGAACCGTCTTCGCGGCGGACGCAGCCTTCCTGGTCGCCGGAATAGTTCAGCGGGAAGAGCACTTCTTCGGCAATCTTCGCAGCCTCGCCGAGAATCGCCTCGATCATGTCAGGCGTCGCATCGGCAAACCCCGGGAGATTGTTGTAGCGTTCCAGGCCGAGCACGTCGTTCAGCACGAAGAGCGTGTCGTTAACCGGGGCCTTGTAGACTGGCATTGTTCGAATTCCTCCAATTCGGCACGCCGGTCGAGGCCGGCATTTGAGAGTCTCTTACAAAATATTGACGTTTGCGTAAACGTCAAATTTCGCAGATCCTCGAATTTGTGATGACACGGTGTCGGGAATGGCGGGCGGGGAACGTCCTAGGGCTGTCGAACATTTCGTCAGAGCACCTACGAGGAGGACAAATCCATGCTCAAGGTCAGTTCGAATCTCTGGTTCGAGAAGGACGTCCAGCAAGCCGTCGAATTCTATGTGGCGACCATTCCCAATTCGTCGATGGGGCGCACCACCATCCTGCCGGCGGAAACGCCGAGCGGCCCTCCGGGCAGCGTCAAGATCATCGACTTCAAGCTCGGGAAGCAGGATTTCGTCGCGATGGAAGCCGGCCCGCTCGACGCCTTCAACCACGCTTTCTCGATCTCGGTCGAATGCGAAACGCAGGCGGAGATCGACCGGATATGGAACGCCTTCCTGAAAAAAGGCGGCGTCGAAGAGCAGTGCGGCTGGCTGAAGGATCGCTGGGGCCTTTCCTGGCAGATCGTTCCGCGGGCGCTGATCGAGATGATCGCTGATCCGGATCGGGAGCGCGCCAAGCGCGTCACCGAGGTCATGCTCGGCATGGTGAAACTCGATATCGCGAAGCTCGAACAAGCCTATCGGTAAGACGCGGGTCGCGAGCTGAAAGGCAAATGCGCGGTCACCGCTCTGTCATTCTAGCAATCACCCGCCCTCGTCCTTCGAGGCTCCTGCGGAGCACCTCAGGATGAGGGCTGGTCGTTGGCGCGCCTTTTGAGGGATTAAGGCCGGTCGTTAGTGCGGCGTCAAAAGTCGCCGACGATTTCCTTGCTCTGGGCGTACCGTCTCCAATCCTGCGCCACCGCTGCTCCGCCCTGATCCTGAGGTGCTCCGAAGGAGCCTCGATGGATCAGGGTGGCCACCGGCCTCCTCGCCACGCAACAGCCACGCAACCGGGTTGCGTCCGAACGAAGACGCGCTAGACTTCGCGGGCAGACCGAGGAAAGAGCTTGGAGGAGCGATTTTATGAGACGGATGTGGCCGGAAGAGTTCAATTCCATCCTGGACGGAGCCGAGGAAGTCACGCTGGAGCTGCCGGCGGTGGAGCATGAGGACGGCACGCACAGCGAAGCGGTCAGCCGCAAGGCACTGAAAGTCCGCATTTCAATGGATGACTATGAGCGCATCTGGCCGCTGGCCGAAATGCGCTTCCGGCTCGACGGCAAGAGGGCCGGCAAGGCGATCACGCTGATCACCACCAGTCCGCACTACCATCGCTGGCACCCTGCCGATGGCGGCAGCGTCGACAATATTTCCGACAGCGGCCGCCACTACACGACGAAATACATCGTCGCGCATTTCCTGCTCGACGATGTGAGGGAAACGGCGGCCGCCTAAGCCGCCGTTAAATTCACGCCGCGTCCAGCGCCTGTTGCAGATCGGCGACGAGATCGTCCGGATGCTCGATGCCGATCGACAGGCGGATGGTTGATTCCAGGACACCGATCCGTTGGCGGACCTCGGCCGGCACGCCGGAATGGGTCATCGTTGCCGGATGGCTGGCGAGCGATTCCGTGCCGCCCAGGCTGACCGCCAGCTTGAATATCTGCAGGGCGTTCAGGAACTTGAAGGATGCCGGCTGGCCGCCCTTGATGTCGAAGGAGAAGGTCGATCCCGCACCGCTGCACTGCGCCGCGAAGGTGCGCCCAACTGGCGAACTGGCGTCGTGATAGGGCAAATAGTGAATCCCGTCGACCTTCGGATGCTCGCGCAGGAAGTCGGCAACGACGCGGGCATTGTTGTTGGCCCGCTCCATACGAATCTGCAGCGTTTCCAGCGAACGGCCGAGCATCCAGCAGGAGTGCGGATCAAGCTGCGTGCCGATGGCGCCGCGCAACGCCTTGACCTGCTTCATGACGGCCTTCGGGCCGAGCGCCGCGCCGGCGATCAGATCCGAATGGCCGCCGACATATTTGGTCAGCGAATAGAGCGAGATATCGGCGCCGTGTTCGATCGGCCGCTGGAAGACAGGGCCAAGCAGTGTGTTATCACAGGCGACGATCGGCGTGTGGCCCTGTTTTCTGCCGATCGCGTCGGCGACACGGCGGATCATCGCGACCTCGACGAGGCTGTTCGTCGGATTGGCAGGCGTCTCGACGAGGATCACCGACACCCGGCCCTTGGCCATGGCGTCTTCGGCGGCGGCCTGAACCGACGCTTCGCTGACGCCATCGGCGAAGCCGACAGCCGCGACGCCGAGGTTGAGGAACGTCTTTGCCAGCAGCGTCTCGGTTCCGCCGTAGAGTGGCTGGGAATGCAGGATGGCGTCGCCCGGGCGCACGAAGGCAAGCAGCGTCGTCGCGATGGCCGACATGCCGGATGAGAAGAGCGCGCAACTTTCTGTACGCTCATAGACGGCAAGCCGGTCTTCGACGATTTCGCTGTTGGGATGATTGAATCGGGAATAGACGAGCCCCGCACCCTTGCCGGCAGGTGGCTCCTTGCGGCCGGATACGAAATCGAAGAAATCCCGGCCATCCTCGGCGGATTTGAAGACGAATGTCGATGTCAGGAACACCGGCGGCTTCACCGCCCCTTCCGACAGTTCCGGGTCGTAGCCATAGTTCAGCATCTGCGTTTCGGGATGCAGGGCGTGGTTGCCGATATGAGTCTTGGAAGGGTGTGGTGCGGTCATTGTCGTCTCCTCAAGAGATGCGCGTGATGCTCGCAAATTATATCAGAACGCGAGGACTGTTCTTGCTATTTGCAGCGCACCTGTGCTCTATGATGCAACTTATTGCGGAGAATGAAGAGTTGTGACGCAGAAAATTGCTGACGATATGGACCGGAAGATCCTTAGGGAATTGATGGGCGATGCCCGCCTTCCAAACAACGAGCTCGCCGAGCGTGTCGGGCTCTCCGCATCCGCCTGCCTTCGTCGCCTACGCCGGCTGGAGGACGCGGCGATCATCCAGGGTTACACGACGCTCGTCGATCCAGCCGTCGACGGCTGGACGATGACGGCACTGGCTTCCGTCAGGCTCAGCCGCCAGCACGAGGACGAGATTGAGATGTTCGAGAGCGCCGTTCGCGGATGGGACGAGGTGCTCGAGTGCCATCTGGTCACCGGATCGCGTGACTATGTGCTGAAGGTGATGAGTTCGGGGCTCGAGGATTATGAGCGTTTCATCAAGGAAAAGATTGCCCGGCTGAAATGCGTCGATAGTATCGAGACCAGCTTCGTGATGAATACGATCAAGGCGCGGCGGGTGTAAAATCCGCTGGCGAGCTTGATGCCGTGTTCTGCGGTTTGGATTTCGGCGATATCGATCCGGAGGACGACAGGCATGACTGAGTTTCCTTACAGCTCGGCTCTCATCGTCGGTGCAGGGCCAGGCCTCAGTGCCTCGCTTGCGCGCCAACTGACGGCGCGTGGCGTCAAGGTCGCGCTGGCAGCGCGCAACATCGACAAGCTGAACGAACTGGCCGGTGAGACCGGCGCAAGGACCTTTGCCACGGACGCCGCGCAGCCGGCTTCCGTCGCAGCACTCTTTGACGACGCCGCGGCTGCGATTGGCGATCCTGAGGTCGTCGTCTACAACGCCAGCGGCCGCCTGCGCGGTCCTTTGACCGAGCTCGACCCGGTTGCTGTCGAACAGGCAATTGCAATCAGCGCCTATGGCGGCTTTCTGGTCAGCCAGCAGGCTGCAAAGCGCATGATCCCGCATGGGCATGGCGCGATCCTGTTTACCGGGGCGACGGCGAGCATCAAGGGATATGCCCAGTCCGCCGCGTTTGCCATGGGCAAGTTCGCGCTTCGCGGCCTTGCCCAGAGCGCTGCCCGCGAGCTGGGGCCGAAGGGAATTCACGTCGCCCACTTCATCATCGACGGCGCCATCCGTTCAAGGATGCGTCAGGAAGACCCGGCCAAGCCGGATGCGACGCTCGATCCCGATGCCATTGCGCAAAGCTACATCGATGTCCTGTTGCAGCATAGGAGCGCATGGTCGCAGGAAATCGAGTTGCGGCCATGGACGGAATCGTTCTGATATCGGACTAACATGGCTTTGCCGCCTACGATTGCACGCGAAGCGATGTCGGCCGGTTTCAGCACGGAAACCGGCTCAAAATCCTGAAAAGTTAAAAAAATCTCGCGCTGGTTAACGGGTTGTTTACCACGTTTCGTGAAAGGTGCGGTCTGAGCATTGGCGACCTGCATTCCTTTTTCCAGTCTCGCGTTCCATGGAATGCCGCTACGCCGTACAGGTTGCGGAAAGTCTAATTGATTATCCCTTCATGAATGGTGCTCTCGTCCGCATTCCGGTGCGGCGCTGACGGAAAAGCCAATGATCGGCCCTGACGAGGGTTCGGACAGACGAAGCGAGCAAGAAGATGAACGGATCGCGATCAAATTCCCCACGGCATTCCGACAGGGCGTCGCTCGATGCGCTGAACCGCACCATCGAAGGCCTGGAGGCGAGGATCGAGGGGCTGATCGGCACTGGTGCTCGCGACCAGCGCCAGCGTCCAGCGGCGCCGGAGCGCGAGAGCTACGCCGATCTTTATGCCGCCCGCGCGCCTTATGCCGCCGAAGCGCGGCCGGATCCCTTCGCTGAAATTCGCCAGCGCCAGCGCATTCTGGAGGCAAGCCGCGAACGCCCGACGGTGCGCGAGCCCGCACCGTACACGCGGGAGCCGTCGGCCTCTCCGCGTGCGCCGCTCCCGGTTGCCGAACGCGCGCCGCGTTCCGCCGCGCCGCAACCGGCCCACCGCGCCGCCGAAGACACCATGACCGAGATCGCGCAGGCGCTCGTCAATCTTCGCCAGGACCTGAAGCGCGACATCTCCGATGGCGTGACGCGCGAAATGAACGCGCTGCGCGAAGAGATCCGCAGCATCAAGGTCGGGGCGGAAGACCGCCGCTTCGCCGATGACATCCGCGCCGACATGAGCCGCCTTGCGAATAGCATCGATCAGCTTGCCGGTCGCTCCACTGCGCCCGAGGCGCAAGGGTTGCGCGGCGAGTTCGAAGAGCTGCGCTCGCTGATGGACGGGCTCGCACGCGAAGATTCAATCCGCCACATGGAAACCCGCTGGGACGGTTTCGAGCACCAGTTGCATGCACTCGACACGGCCGGTCTGCAGGAAGAGCTGGTGGCGCTTGCCTACCGGCTCGATGATATCAAGCGCCATATCGGCGGCATGGGCGAAAGCCCCGCCGTTCGCGCGCTGGAAGACAAGCTTATCTCCATCGCAACGGCGATGGAGCAGTTCGGCAGCATGATCCAGCCGCACGATCGGGCGATGGCCGAGCAGTTTGCAGCGGTCGATGGCCGGCTCGATGAAATCAGCCGCGCCATCGCGGCAACCGGTCGCGCCGCCGGCAGCGGCGATCCGGCCATGATGCATCGCCTCGAAGGCCGCCTGAACGCCCTGGGCGAACAGATCGATATGATGGGTCATAGCGTCGCGAGCCGCGCGGCGCCGGCCGATGGCCTGGCCGATCGGCTTGAAACCCTGACGCTGCGCGTCGAGGAACTCGCCAATGCCGAGGCGACCTCGCGCCTCGACGAGCGCCTGGAGCACCTGTCCTACCTGCTCGAGCAGAGCCACAAGGCTGCACCGCAGCCGGAGCTGACGGGTGCGCTTGCCGACATCTCGCGTAAGATCGATGCGCTCGAGGTTGGCTCGGTCAACGACGCGCTCGCGCAGCGCCTGGACTATCTTGCGCGCCGTATTGACGAAATGGATTTCCAGCCGCTCCAGCCTGTCGCCGCTCCGGTGGACGACAGCGCGTTCCGCCGCATCGAAAGCAGGCTCAGCGACATCGTCGCGCGCCTGGAGGAAAGCACCGCTGCACCGGCGGCCGATCCATATGCGCTGAAGAATCTTGAGGACCAGATCGCAAACCTGTCGGCGCTGATGAGCGAGCCGCGGCCCGCGGCCGAGCTGCCGGCGGATTTCGACCGCCGCATGGGCGCGATCGAAGACTATATGGCGACTAGCGACGAATATATCATCGAGGCTGCCCGCCAGGCGGCCGAAGCGGTGGTCGAGGCCTATGCGAGAAGCGGCGCCCTGCAAGGCGGCGCGCCGGCTGCGGCCGATATGTCGGCGCTCAATGCGCTTGCCGAAGATCTGCGCCAACTCGAGGATCTCAGCCGCAGCAGCGACGAGCGCACGCACAAGACCTTCCAGGCCCTGCACGAAACCCTGGTCCAGATCGCCGAGCGATTGGACATGATGGAAGACCGCGCTATCGCAAGGCCGGCGCTGAGAATGCCTGCCGCCGATGCCGATTTCGCAGTCGATACCTACGCAATAATGCAGGCTGGCGCCGAAGACGCGCAGAAACCGGCGGTGTTCGGAACCCGCGCCCCGGCAAGCCGTCAGCCCGAAGTCGCCGATGAAGCGCCCGCCGTGCCGGTCATGGCTGCAACCGACACCAGTGCGATCGCGATTGAGGCCGCGACCAAGCCGGCATCTTCCACAGGCCCCTCGAAGGGCAGCCTGCTTTCCAGCCTCGGAAAGCGTCTGCTGCCGAGCAAGAAGGCAAAGGCAGAGACCCCTGCCGCTGAACGCACCCTTATTGATCCCGCTCCTTCCATCGATCCCGTCGACGTGATGCCGCCGGAAGCCGCCAACGAGCCACTGGAGCCGGGCTCGGGTGCGCCTGACATCAAGAAGATCCTGGAGCGTGTACGTGCCAGCCAGAACGCTGCGCGGACGAACGTCAAGCCGGCGACTGAAAACGAGCGCGCCGACTATATTGCGGCTGCCCGCCGCGCCGCGCAGGCTGCAGCGCTGGAAACCGAACCGGCCGCCAAGCCCGTCAAGGCCGAGAAGAAGGCAAAGGACAAGGATGCCGTGAAGGGTAGTGCCTTCTCGCGCTTCCGGCGCCCGATCCTGCTTGCCGTCGGCGCCGTGCTGCTGGCGATCATGGCGTTCCCGCTGGCCCGCACGCTGACAAGCGGCCAACCGGCGCCGTCCGCCAAAGTTGCCCTGCTGACGGATTCGTCCAGCAACGCCCTGCCGCCCGACAGCGAAACGGCACCGGACCAGGCCGAAGCGACCGCTCCGGAAGTCCCGGCCGCAGAAGCCCCGGTCCCGCCGCTTGCAAGCGCCGATCCGGTACGCGCGCCGGCAGCACCCGACCATCTGACCGCAACCGCACCGCTGAGCGGCGACGCGGCCACCCCGCTTGCGCCATCCGGCGCTCTGCAGGACGCGTCCGGATTCGTTGCCAAGGACGCGGCCCCGGTCGCCGCAGGGATGGCGGCTGCGCCCGCCGCCCCGGCCGTGGAAACAGCGGGTATTGCTGTTCCCGATGTCGTGCAGCCGAGGTCGCTCGCCGATGCCGCCAAGAACGGCGATGCGCTGGCGCTCTTTGAGATCGGCGCTCGCTATAGCGAAGGCCGCGCCGGCATCGCCGTCGATCCGAAGGAGGCGGCAAATTGGTATCGGCTCGCTGCGGACAAGGGCTTCGCGCCGGCAGAATACCGTCTCGGCAACATTTACGAGAAGGGCACGGGTGTCGATCGCGATGTCGCCAAGGCGAAGCAGTATTACGAGCAGGCGGCAAACCAGGGCAACGCCAGCGCGATGCACAATCTCGCCGTGCTCTATGCCTCCGGCGCGCTGGGCCAGCAGGACTACAAGACGGCTGCGGACTGGTTCGTCAAGGCAGCCAATCTCGGCATCACCGACAGCCAGTTCAATCTGGCGATCCTTTGCGCCCGCGGCAATGGCGTCGCGCAGGATCTGACCGAGTCCTACAGGTGGTTCGCGATTGCCGCCAAGGGCGGCGACAAGGACGCGTCACAGAAACGTGACGAGGTCGCCAACGCAATGAAGCCGGATCAGCTCGAAAAGGCGCGCGCCAAGGCCGACCTTTGGAAGGCTGCACCGCTCGATAGCAAGGCGAATGGCGTGGACGTCCCGGATGAGTGGGTCGGCAATGCCACGAAGACCTCGACCGTCGACATGAAGAAAGCGATCCGCAACATCCAGGCGATCCTCAACAACAACGGTTTCGACGCCGGCCAGCCGGACGGCGAGATGGGCGCGAAGACGGTCGCGGCGATCAAGAACTTCCAGAAATCGATCGGCCAGGAGCCGAGCGGCAAGATCAACGACGTTACGGTGAAGGCGCTGCTGGAGCGCAACAAGGCGCCCGCCGCCACCAAGGTCTGATTACCGCGCCCTCCGATCTCCCGTGCGCTTACGGGAGATCGATCAAAATGCGCGCCATGGTGTGCAGGTCCGTGCAAGCTTCGCCGAGTATTTGTGGGCAGAGCCTGGATTCAGTTCGTGCAGGCTCAGAGGCGGTGCGGTTGTATCTATCGCAGCTCAAGAAGAAATTTCGCATCCGGCGCGTATTCTTCCGAAAATGTTATTTGCAAAATATTGCAACTATGATTCTTCTTGCTGCGTAAGTGCTCTGCGTATCGTGATTCGGTGAATGTCGTTGATGCTGAATGATTTGGCGGAGATTCCGAATGATAGGTCTTGATATTGAGAGTTGGGCGCTGACGCGAGCTCACCATATAGTCCTCAACGAGGGATTGAATCTTGCGAAGGCGGCGCAGGATCTGGATCGCAAACGGTCACGCACACTGGTCTACGAGCTTCAGAAAGTCATAGCCGCCGCCATCCTTGAAGCGCATGCAGCCAATGTGAATTCCGACGGGCCGCAGCCTGGCCACGGCGCCTAATCTTGCGTTGCTCTATATACGATAGCCGCCGGCTTAGGGGGGAAACCCGGCTACTGCTCGCGTCCTTTCCGGCAGATATCCATAGGTTAATTGCTTCAGGCCGACTAGGCGCCATAGCCGGCCTATGCCTTCCCGGTTTCCGCGTCGAGAGTTTCGATCAGCCTGGTCATGACGGCTCGGGCCGCATCGAGTTCGGCTGATGTGAACGACTGCCCGAGCCTATCGGCCCACTCCGCCTGCGCTATGTCGATCGCGGCGAGGCGGGTTTCGCCTTCATCGGTCAATCTAACCAGCTTGGCGCGCTGATGCTGCGGGTTGTCGACGTAGCTGATCAACCCGTCACCTTCGAGCGTATCCGCCAGCCGTTGCACGCCCTGCCGGGCAATCCCGAGCAGCCGGGCGATCTGCGCCACGGAATGCGCGCCACTTCGCGCGCCTGCAAGCACCTGCCAGCGAGCACTCGTCTGCCCGGTCGGCCTCGCCAAGTCGTCGCCGGCGGCGGTCAGCCGGCCTGCGAGCCGCAATGCGGTGATAGCAAATAGCGAGAAGGCATCGCCTCCGGCAGTCCGCTTCGGGCGATTTTGTTTGACAACATGTTGTCGTTTGTGTATCTCGTCAAGCATGACAACATATTGTCATGATCGGGCGCCATTGCAAAGGGCCGGAGGAGGAATTTCCATGAAAAAGACCTACACGGGCAGCTGTCACTGCGGCAAAATCCGCTACGAGGTCGATGCCGATCTCCAGGCCGGCACCGGCCGCTGCAATTGCTCGGTCTGCGGCAAGCGGCGCTATTGGGGCGCGGTCGTGAAGCCCGAGGATTTCCGTCTGCTATGCGAGGAGACGGCGGCCGCCGACTATCAGTTCGCAACGATGAGCGGCCACCACCGCTTCTGCCCGACATGTGGCCTGCATGCCTACGGGCACGGGCATATCCCCGAGATCGGCGGGGACTATGTTTCGATCAATATCGCCTGCCTCGACAACATATCTCCGGAGGAGCTTGCTGCGCTGCCCATCCGCTACATGGATGGGCGCCACGACAACTGGTGGAACGAGCCAGCGGTGACGAGCTACCTCTAGTTCAAGCCGGCAGCCTTGCAGCCCTGCTGCGTTCGGCGCGGAGGCCGAGCAGTCCGGCTCCCGTCACCAGAATGATCGCCGTTGCATAAAGGTCAGTAGTCAGCTGGTAGCCAAGCGATTTGGCGAGAAAGCCGGCGAGGATGGCCGGGAGGCTGAAAGCCAGATAGCTCTGGATATAGAAAGCGGACAGCAGACCGGCGCGTTCGTCGGCCTTGGCGAGCGGCATGATCGTGCCGATCGAACCAAGGAAGTTTGTGCCGAACCCGGCGCCCGCCAGGAGCGTGCCGACGAGCAGCAGCGGTACGTTGCCGAGGTGGACGCCGGCGACGACGGTCAGAATGCCAAGCGTGGTCGCGGTCGTGCCGAAACCGAGGTTGGCCGCACCGGACGTGCCGCGCCTGAGATAGACCGCAACCGCGCCCGAGACCATCAGCGCCGTTACGATCGCTCCGCCCGTCAGCGGCGCCCGGCTGCCGGTTGTGCTGGCGACCAGCGAGGGGACCAGCGAGAGATAGAAGCCGCCGAGCGTCCAATTTGCGATGTTGATCGGCGTGACCAGGGTGAGCGGACGCTTGACCTGCGGTGGGATCGAAATTGTCGGCTTCAGGGAGTTCCAGAATCCCGGCCGCCGGCCGCCGGTCTCGCGGGTCGCCCAGATGGCGCCGGCCTGTCCGATGAAGGCAGCGAGCAGGATGGCGTAGACGAGGTGAAGCGGGAAAGGTCCGTATTGGATCAAGGCGCTGGTGCCGATGGCGCCAACGGCCATGCCTGAGAGCGGTGCGATGGAGTTGACGAGCTGTCCCTTCGCGCGGTCGACGTCGACGAGCGCTGCGCCGATCGACGCGCCGGCGATGCCCGTCGCCAGGCCCTGCACAATCCGCGCAGCAATCAACCAGCCTGGGCCGCTTGCAACGACGAACAGCGCCATGGCGATGATCTCCATGACGAGGGCCGTGAAGATCACCGGCTTGCGGCCAAGGTGGTCGGAGATCGAGCCGGCGATGAGCAATGCGGCAAGAAGCGCGAAGGCATAGACCGCGAAGATTACCGTGATCAGCACCGGAGAGAGCGCGAGGTTTTCCTGATAGATCCGGTAGAGTGGTGTAGGCGCTGCCGAAGCGCCGAAGAAGGTCGCGAGCGTGATCGCGTGGAAAGGGATCGGATTGCGCGAGGTCGTTGTGGAATTGGCGGCGCGGAACATATATAAGCCTCTTAAAGCTAATTCGTTGCGTTAGCCATGTAGGTCGATCCGACACTAAAAGCAAATAATTTGCGTTAATGGATCGGTCAAAGATTTTGAACCATGCGCCGGGCGGGAAGACAGGACGTTAGAAATGGCAACAAAGGAAAATCTCCGGCCGGGTGGCCGCAGTGCCAGGGTGCAGGCTTCGGTGCATCAGGCGGTCCGCGAATTGCTTTCGGGCATGGAGCGCGCGGATGTCACGATCCCGCTGATTGCCGCAAAGGCCGGCGTCACCCCATCGACGATCTACCGTCGCTGGGGCGACCTGCAGGAATTACTGGCTGACGTGGCGGTCGAACGCCTGCGCCCCGATATGCAACCGATCGACACCGGCAGCGGCAGGGGAGACCTCGAAGCCTGGGCGGAACAATATGCCGAAGAAATGTCCTCCGACGTCGGACGCGAGATGATCCGCGACGTGTTGGCCGCGCAAGACAATGCCAATGCCTGCAAGTGCTGCGCCTTCACGCGAGAACAGATGGAACTGCTGAGTGAGCGGGCGCTTGCACGCGGCGAAAGCTTTCCGCCAGTCGACGCCGTGATGGATCAGGTCGTTGCGCCGATTATCTACCGCATTCTGTTCGGCGAGGTGCCGAGCGCGGAACGGGTGCGCAGCCTCGTGACCGACATGATGACGAAGGACATGGACGTCACTCCGCCGCCGTACGCTTCTGAGCGGAAATCTGCGTGATATAGGCCCTCAGCGCTGCCGGGCGCACGGGCTTGTGCTGGATGCCGATACCGTGCCGCTCGGCTTCGGCACGAACCTCGGGTGTGCGGTCTGCCGTCACGATGAGGGCCGGAATGAACGCCGTGAACCGTTCCCGGAGCGTGACGATGGCCGAAATGCCGGTGTCGTCGCCAAGGTGATAATCGGCGATAATCACATCGGGCGGTGCTTGGCGCGTATCAAGCGCGCGGACCGCCCGTAGCGAGTCCAGGCATCGAACCTCGCAGCCCCAGCCGCTGATCAGGAGCTGCATGCCTTCCAGAATATGCGGCTCGTTGTCGACGCACAGGACCTTCAGTCCCTTGAGGCTCTGCGCCGAATGCTCCATCGGTTGGGCAGCGCCGACGCGCTCGGCAAGCCGCGAGGCATCACGCGGCATGACGATCCGGAAATCCGTGCCCTTGCCGTGTGTTGAGTGCAGTTCCACCGGATGGTTGAGGACGCGCGCGATACGATCGACAATCGAGAGGCCGAGCCCCAAGCCGGAGGCCGTTTTGGCGCCTTCGTCGAGCCGGGCGAATTCCTTGAAGACGGTCCGGAACTTCGACGGCGGAATGCCGATCCCAGAATCCATGACCTGGATGACGACCTGACTTCCGCGCCGGCGCGCGCCGACCAGCACCTTGCCGTCGATCGTGTATTTGATCGCGTTGGAGACGAGGTTCTGCACCAGGCGGCGAAGCAGGTTGGGGTCGGAGCGAACCCGCAGCGAGGTGGGCATGACCACCAGCTTCAGCTTCTTTTCGCGGGCGATCGGCGCGAAGTCCGTCTGGATTCGCTCCAGCAGATCGGAAAGCGGCACGGAGGCGAGGCGCGGCCGCATCGCTCCGGTGTCAAGGCGCGAAATGTCAAGCACGGCGCCAAGGATGGTTTCGACCGATTCCAGCGCGGAATCGATGTTGCGAACGATCGCACTGCTTTCGGATTGGCCCATGCGCTCGACCAGCGCCGAGGAATAGAGCCGGGCGGCATTGAGCGGCTGCAGAATGTCGTGGCCGGCGGCGGCGAAAAAGCGGGTCTTCCCGAGGCTGGCTTCATCCGCCGCGGCCCGCGCCTCGCCGAGTTCGTGGTTGACGCGGGTGAGCTCTGCCGTGCGTTCGGCGACGCGCTGTTCCAGGGTTTCGTTCGCCTGCTTCAGGGCCCGGTCGGCGGCGACCCGCTGGCTGATGTCGGTGAAGGTTGCGACGATGCCCTTGTCCGGCATGGCATTGGAGCGGACTTCGATGATGCGCTCGCCGCCGCCAAGCACAAGTGCGAACGGCTTGTCCAGCGTCAGGAAGTGGCGAACGGTCTGGTTGACCTCGCCGGCCGGAACATCGCCGCGCTGGCTGAGGATTGCCACGATGTCGGCAAGCGGGAAACCCACTTGTCCGGCATTCTCCGGCAGGTCGAGCAACTGCCGGAAACGCCGGTTCCAGATCGTCAGGTTGTTCGAGCTGTCGAAGACCGCGATGCCCTGGTCCATCTGCGACAGTGCGGTCTGCAGCATGTCTTGGTTATATTGCAGCGCCTCGCTTGCCTGGTCGAGCAGCCAGGCGGTATCGGCGGAGGCGTCTTCCACCTTCTGAAGGATCAGCGACAGCACGAGTCGGGCCGACGAGGAGCCGATGGCGCTGCCGAGCAGCTGTTCGGTAAAGTGAATGAGCGCCATGTCGGCCGGCTGCTCATCCTCAAGATCGCGGCCCGAATTTTGCTGGTAGGTCTGGAACGACCGCTTCATGCGCTCCTCGCCAAGATAGCGCGAGACGGTTGCCTTCAGATCGCCGACGCTGATGCGGGTCTTCCAGCCGCGCGTCGCAAACTGCGTACGGGACTGCCGCTTGACGAAGATTCCGGCCTGGATGCGTTCGAGCGGTCGCGCATTGCGGGTCACCGAACCGATGACGAAGAAGGCCGTATTGACGAGCAGGCTCATCACCGTGGCGTTGACCAGCGGATCAGCAGCGTTACCCGTGAAGATCGTCGTGCCGGGAAAGATGAAGCCGAGCACGGCGCTTGCAACGCCCGAATAGTCCGGTCCGCCAAGCGAGGGCAGGAACAGCAGGTAGACCCAGATCACGAAGCCCGATGTCAGCCCGAGGATGGCGCCACGCGCGTTGGCCCGCCGCCAGACAAGGCCGCCGAAAAGGGCTGGCGCCATCTGCGCAATTGCGGCGAAGGAAAGGAGGCCGATCGAGGCTAGTCCCGTTGTGCTGTCGGTCGAGCGGTAATAGGCGTAGCCGAGCAGCAGCACCGCGAAGATCGCGCTGCGCCTGACGTTGAGCAGCGTCTTGGCGAAATCGTTGCGCTGTCCTGTACGGTCGGTCAGCTTTCGGTGCAGGAAGATCGGCATGATGATGTCGTTCGACACCATGATTGACAGCGCGACCGACGCGACGATCACCATCGCCGTCGCGGCTGAAAAGCCGCCGATGAACGTGATCAGCGAGACGACCGGCATCCGCCCGGCAAGCGGCAGCGAGAGCATGTAGAGGTCTGCGTTGCCGTTGCCGCCGAACGTCAGCAGGCCACCGATCGCCACTGGCAGCACGAAGAGATTGATGGCGACGAGATAAAGCGGGAACAGCAAGCCGGCGAGTCGAAGCTCACGCGCCGTTCTATTCTCGACAACCGTGACGTGGAATTGCCTTGGTAGCATGATGATGGCGAAGGCCGACAGCAGAATCAGCGTGACCCAGCGGCTGATCGGCGTCTGGTAGTGTAGCGCTGAGAGCACGAGCTGGTTCTCGGCCGCCTTCTCCCAGAGATCGGAGGGCCCATCGAACAGGAACCAGATGACGCAGACGCCGGCTGTGAGGAAGGCGAAAAGCTTGACGACGGACTCCATGGCGATGGCGAGGATCAATCCGTCCTGGTGCTCCGTCGCATCCGTGTGGCGTGTGCCGAACATGATCGCGAAGCAGGCGAGTACGAGCGTTACGAGCAGCGGCAGGTCAAGAAAATAGAGATTGCCGCTGCCGATGCCGTAATCCGACGGGTTGAGCATCGCCGTTACCGTACTCGATACCGATTTAAGCTGCAGCGCGATGTAGGGAATGGCGCCGACGAGCGAAATCAGTGCCACGATGGTCGCGACGGTCGGGTTCTTGCCATAGCGCGCGGAAATGAAGTCGGCGACCGATGTCAGCTTCTCGCCCTTGGCAAGCTCGATGATCCGTCGCAGCAGCGGCATGCCGAGCGTGAAGACGAGGATTGGCCCGATATAAATGCCAAGGAATTCTAGTCCGCGCTGCGATGCCAGCCCGACGCCGCCGAAATAGGTCCAGGACGTGCAGTAGATCGCAAGACTGAATGCATAGACGACCGGTCGCCCGCCTGGTGGCGTGCCGAACATCCGGCGCCTGCGATCGCCATGGCTCGCCACTGCAAAGAGCAACAGCAGATAGCCGAAAGCAGATGCGACTATGACCCAGCCTGGCAGCATCGAACCTCCACCAGCGCATCGGCGCCGGTCTCCTGAAGTTCCAAGATTAGGGTAATTTCAAAGCTTTGAACATCGGGTGGGCCCTAGGCCTTAAGTCAAAGACCGCTGAGGGCGGTGATAAATTGTAATTGGCAATTGAATAATTGCATCGAAGATGTAGCTAATGAAAACAATGACCTGTCAGTGCGACTGCATCAGAGGGAGACGGATCGAATGCTCAATGAGTTCAAAGCATTTATCGCCCGCGGCAATGTCATGGACCTTGCTGTCGGCGTTATCATCGGCGGTGCCTTTGGCGGCATCGTCAAGTCGCTGGTGGACGATGTCATCATGCCGATCGTCGGTGCCGTGTTTGGTGGGTTCGACTTCTCGAACTACTTCATCGGCCTGTCTTCCAATGTGAACGCACAGACCCTGGGCGCCGCGCGCCAGCAGGGCGCGGTTCTGGCCTATGGCAGCTTCATCACGGTGCTGATCAACTTTCTCATCCTTGCATGGATCATCTTCCTGATGGTCAAGGGCGTGAATACGCTGCAGAAGCAGGTGGACAAGCAGCTGAAGATCAAGGAGGCCAACGAAGAGGCGGCCGCACCGCCGGCCGATGTGGCGCTGCTGACGGAAATCCGCGACCTGCTGGCCAAGCGTTCCGCGTGAGTTTAAGAATTGGTCCTGCCGTTGCGGCGGGACCAATCATCACGAAAATCGATATCGCATCACCGATTGTCATGGGATTTGCCGCCGCGTTTGCTTTATGTAGGCGAAAACCGGAGTGATGCATGTCGATTGTCAGCAGCCTTAGCCCGCGTGCCGTTCTGGCGCCCGAAAGTGGAATCGTCGAAGTCGTCAATTATGCCCGTGGCCGCGATGGCCTTCTGCCGCTTTGGGTCGGCGAGGGAGATCTCTCGACGCCTGATTTCATCAACAAGGCGGCGATTGACGCGCTGTCGGGCGGTGAGACCTTCTATACCTATCAGCGCGGCATTCCGGAGCTGCGCCAAGCGCTGTCGGACTACTATGCTAGGCATTTCGACATCACCCTGCCCGTCGAGCATTTCTACGTCACCGGTTCCGGCATGCAGGCGATCCAGATTGCCGTGCAGGCTATGACGTCGCCTGGGGACGAACTCGTTTACCTGACGCCCGCCTGGCCGAACATTGCGGCCGCCTTGGAAATTGCCGGCGCCCGTTCAGTCGGCGTCCAACTGACTTTCGAGGGCGGCAGGTGGGCGGTCGATCTCGACCGTATCGCGGCTGCAATCACGCCGAAGATGAAGGGGCTGTTTATCAACACGCCGTCCAATCCGACCGGCTGGACCGCAACCAGGGACGACCTCGTGGCCATCCTGGCGCTGGCGCGCAAGCATGATCTCTGGATCATGGCCGACGAGATTTATGCGCGCTATTACTTTGCCGGCGGCCGCGCACCGTCCTTCCTCGATGTCATGGAGCCGGACGACAAGGTGATGTTCGTCAACTCCTTCTCGAAGAACTGGTCGATGACCGGCTGGCGTGTCGGCTGGATCGTTGCCCCGCCGCAAACCGGCCAGGTGCTCGAAAACCTCATCCAGTATTCGACCTCCGGCGTGGCGCAGTTCATGCAGCGAGGGGCGGTTGCCGCCCTGAACGATGGCGACGCATTCGTGCGGTCCAACATCGACAAGGCCAAGCGCTCCCGCGACGTCCTTTGCGACGCGCTGATTGCCACGAACCGTGTCGAGACGCTGAAGCCGGATGGCGCGCTCTATGCATTTCTGAAGATCGACGGGGTGAAAGACAGCCGCAAGGCAGCCATCGACATCGTCGACAAAATCGGCGTCGGATTGGCACCGGGAACGGCCTTCGGGCCGGGCGGCGAGCTCTTCCTACGCGCCTGCTTCCTGCGCGATCCGGCGCAGATCCAGATAGCGGCCGACAGACTGTGCGATTACATCCTGAAACTTTGATAGCATCTGCGGCTGGGTTGCCCGCGCCTACGTGGCAGCTCATGAACCGCGGGCGGCCTCGTTTTACGAGGCTTTGTCGCGACCTGCCGCGTTAAGCGCCTGCACGCTGGCGGCGGCGACCAAGCCGGTCAGGACGATGCCGGAAAGTCCGATCAGTATGGCGAGCATCCGCGCCACGGTATGCTTGGGTGCAAGGTCGCCGTAGCCGATCGTGAGACCCGTGATGAAGGTGAAGTAAAAGGTTTCGCCGATCCGCCAACCCTCGATCTGTCCGATGACAATGCCGGATCCGACCATGACGACAAGGATTCCGGAGAAGATGGGCCAGAGTATGGAAACCTGCTGGAACAGCGCGGCAAAGAACAGTCGTCTCATTCGTTTTGCTTGGGACCTGGAGCTTACCGCCATGGCCATTTGCCTTCCGAGTCGTGCGATATGCTTGCCGTGCCTGCAAGCAAGTACGTCCAGCTGCACAGGGCTGCGTTATGGAAAGCGTGGCCGAGAAGGTTTTCAGTCACCAGGACCGCCGTCGCGGCAACGGACCGCCCCTGGCAGATCTCAAGCTCCTGCGGCGACGGTCCCCATAGCCGTATCTGCGAAACGCCGTCCCAAAGCGAGCGCCCCTGGTTTTGCAGCACGCGGAGATCTCGCAGGAGTGTCCTGTCGGTGAGCCGGGTTGCCGCGTCGACATCGTTCGCCGCTTCGAAGGCGACGATACCGCGCTCCGAGATTTCGGCCACATAAACGGTCATTTTCGGTCCTTTCGCGAGAAGACTATCGGACGGCATGCGAAGACGGGCAGTGAACGACGACGCGCTCGTAAACCCGCTTGCTGAGGTGATTGCCGCTTTCGGAAGGCAGCGGCATCACGACGGATTCGTGGGAGGCAAGACAAACAACGTGAACGCGAAAATTGCATAAAGCGCCAGAGCCATGACGCCGGCATACCAGGCTCCACGGCCGCCATTGGACAAGAGGGTGGCGGCCAAGGTGGCGACGATCATCATCGTTACTGCGCCCCGCCAAAACTGCAAAGTCATGGGTTCCGGACCGATGAAATAGCTGACGAGCACCAATATCGGCGCGACAAACAAGGCAATTTGGGCCGCGCTGCCCAGCGCAATGCCGACACTGAGGTCCAGGCGATTTGCACGGGCAGCCGAAAACGCGGTGGTCATCTCGGCGGCTGCACCTACCAAGGCTACGACAATGAAACCTACAAATGCCGGCGTCATCCCGAGGTGCTCGGCGGCGGCCTGAACTGAACCGACGAATATCTCGCTGACCAGCGCAACTAGCAGCGTCACGATAACCAATAGCACGATGCTCAGGCCAAGCGGCCAGGGTTTTTCGTCTTCGCCCGCGTGGCTCACGCTTGCGAAAAGCTCGCGGTGTGTCCGCAACGAAAACAACATACCCAGCGCATAGACGGCAATGAGAAGGATTGCCAATCCAAGGCTCAGCTTTTGGGACACGTCGAGTGCGGGAGGCTGGTCCACCTCGCTGATCAGAGATGGGACCAGGACCGCAATCGTCGCAAGGAACAGGAGGCAGGCCTGAAAGCGGGCGTTGACCCTATTGAATTCCTGAACATGATGCTTGAGCCCCCCGAGTAGGAAGGCACCTCCCAGCATGAACAGGGTATTGGTGACGATCGCTCCGGCGAGCGACGCCTTGACCAACAGATATTGACCGGCCTGCAAGGCCGCGAGAGAGATCACCAGTTCGGTCAGGTTCCCGAGAGTAGCATTGAGTAAGCCGCCGACTGCGTCTCCGGTCCTGGCCGCAACCGCTTCGGTTGCGCGGCTCAGGAGTGCGGCCAAAGGTACGATCGCGACGACCGAAGCAAGGAACAACAGGGTGTGGCGATCGGGAAAAATCCGTTCCAGAAGAATGACGACAGGCACGAAAACGATCAACCCGAGAACCGGTGCATGATGGATTTCGTCGATGATGGCCCGTCCCATCGAAGACGGCGCGATGGAAGGTCTTTCGTCAAGAGTGCCCATGTCTTTTCTCCGGAATCGGAGCGACGACCTGTGACGAAGGCTACCACCTTTTATAATTGCTGTCGCGGCAGTCCTGAACTTGCTGGTGCACGCTAATTCAGCTTTACGACGTCATCCGGCTTCGGGATTGTCAGATCAGCTTTGTCGAGCCAGTTGAGGCGCAGGTCTCTCAACCCGTATCCGCCGGCTCGCAGCGCGGTCCGCCGCCCCGTCCGAGGCCAAGAACGAGACCAGTATCTTGGGGCGACGCGATTTCCTAGGGAAGAAGGTGCCATTCGCGTGTTTGGGTTCGTCTCCTTGCTCGGGCCTCCGAACCACGGTCGGATCATAGACGTGCCGGCTATACAGCTTGGGCATGTTTGGTGTAGCAATTCCCTTAGGGGTTTAGCTCGGGGGTGGGTCTTGGTCAGGAAGATAATTTCCCTCGTTCTGGGAACGGTTCTCGTAATCTCAGGGGTCTACGGCCTCCTGTACCTGCTGTTCTTCACCGTCAATCCCGTCAGAATCCTGTATTTCCTGATTCCCGGTGGATTGCTCGCCATTGGGATAGTGATCCTGTGGGAAGACCTTGCGGAATTGCTTCGACGGCGCTGAAGCTCCCCGAAATGGCACATCGATAAAATTCTAGCGGATGTAGAAATCGGGCTCTAACCACGCCATCAAACTTACCGGCGCGGATGCCCCCGAGGGCGCATTCGATAGGAGATTCTGAAAGGAAAAACGGCGTCAGATGCACCCGCGTGTATGAAAACGGGGATGCAGGACATGGCAATTTTGGTCACGGGCGGCGCGGGCTACATCGGCAGCCACATGGTCTGGACATTGCTGGATGCAGGCGAGGACGTCGTCGTGCTGGACAATCTTTCGACCGGCTTTCGCTGGGCGGTCTCTCCGCGCGCGCGCTTCTATCTCGGCGATGTGTCCGATACCCAGGTGTTGAAGACAATCTTCATCGAGAACGACATCGAAGCCATCATCCATTTTGCCGGTTCGGCGATCGTGCCCGTATCCGTTGCCGATCCACTTGCCTATTATGACAATAACTCCGGTAAGACGCGGGCGCTGTTGAGCGCCGCGATCACCGCCGGCATTCGCCATTTCGTCTTCTCCTCCACTGCCGCCGTCTACGGGCCGCAGAAGACATCCGAACCGGTGAAGGAAACCGCGCCGCTCAAGCCGGAAAATCCCTACGGTCAGTCCAAGCTGATGACGGAATTCATGCTGCGGGACGCCGCGGCAGCCTACGATTTCGATTACGTCGCGCTGCGCTACTTCAATGTCGCCGGCGCCGATCCGCTCCGACGCAGCGGCCAATCCACGTCAGGAGCGACACACCTGATCAAGGTCGCTTGCGAGGCCGCGCTTGGCAAACGCGGCGGCGTTCATGTCTACGGCATCGACTATCCGACCCATGACGGCACCGGCGTGCGCGACTACATCCATGTCAGCGATCTCACGGAGGCTCACCTGAGTGCTCTGCAGCATTTGCGCCGTGGCAGCGGCTCGCTGGTCGCCAATTGCGGCTACGGCACCGGCTATTCGGTACTCGACGTCCTCAACATGGTCACGCGCCTGCACGGGCACTCCTTCAAGGTACAGATTGCGCCGAGACGCCCGGGCGATGCCGCAAGCGTCGTCGCGGACTCCGGCCTTGCCCAGCGCGTTCTGGACTGGAAGCCGAAGCACGATTCGCTGGAGACGATCGTTCAAAGCGCGCTCGACTGGGAACAGTTTCTGCTCAACCGCAACGCCGACGACCTCCAGAGTCTCCACCGGGCGCTCGCCGCCGCGTCGTTCTGAGACCCAAAGCAATCCTTGACCTCCGCCGGCGGCCATCGACTATGCCGCCGAGTGCGGTAAGGTGACGTCACGCAGCAATGCCGGTTCGCTCCAAGCGAGGTTCCGGATTGCGGCGAAGCGATGTCTGCGGAAGCGAGGAGGTCAGCATGCGGGACGAGGTTCAGCACAGTGAGGTGATTGTCGAACGGCGTGCATCGGCCGGCATCATCCGCCTCAATCGGCCGCGTGCGCTAAACAGCCTGACACTCGACATGGTCCGCGCCTTTGCCGCTGCAATGGACGACTTCGCGGCGGACGCCAATATCGCCACCGTGATCGTATCGGGAGAAGGAGGGCGTGGCTTCTGCGCCGGTGGCGACATCCGCGCGCTGCACGAAAGCGGCAGCACGGGCACCGATCTGGCCATGACCTTCTGGCGCGAAGAGTTTCGCCTGAACCACCGCATCGCGACCTTTCCGAAGCCCTATGTGGCGCTGATGGACGGCATCACCATGGGCGGCGGCGTCGGTCTGTCATCGCATGGCCGCCACCGCGTCGTGACCGAACGAACCAAGCTTGCCATGCCGGAAACCGGGATCGGCTATTTTCCGGATGTCGGGGCGACGTGGCTGCTGCCGCGCGCGCCGGGTGAGGCCGGCACCTGGATGGGGCTGACGGGACTGACCATCGACGCGGCTGATATCATCTATACCGGTCTGGCCGACCACCACGTCGCCTCCTTCCGGCTGCCTGACATCGTCGAGACGCTTGCAGAGCTGCCGCGAAACGTGGGGCCGCGCGATGTCGAGGCGGTGTTGAAGAACCTCTCCAGCGATCCAGGAACGAGCGCCGTCAAAAGCAACAGAGACCTTATCGAGCGCAGCTTTCATTTCGGCACCGTCGAGGAAATCAGCCATGCACTGCAAAAGGAGCCCGGCGACTTTGCAGCCGAAACGCTGCGGATCATCCAGACGCGCTCCCCGACCAGCCTGAAGCTTGCGCTTCGTCTCCTGCGCCAGGGTCGGCAAAGCAGGACCCTTGCCGAATGCCTGAACCGCGAACTCGGCGCCTGCCAGCAGATATTGAAAAGCCCGGATTTCTACGAGGGCATACGCGCCGCCATTATCGACAAGGATCGTAAACCACACTGGATGCCGGCGACACCAGAGGCGGTCGATCAGGCCGCCATCGATGCCTTCTTCCGGCCTCCGGAGCCGCCGCTCGCCCTCTAATACAAGCCTTAGCGCCACATGCCGCGCATGCGTGCACCAACATCGACACGTACCTGTCGCGCCTGATGCGAGGCGCCGCCATCGGTTCTGGCCTGCGGCCAGCCGACCGCCTCGAAGAACTGCAGCAGTGTCGCCGGGATGAAGCGGGTGCGCGACGCATAGACATGCCGGTCGCCCTGGGCGTTCTGGCCGTGCGTGAAGAAGCGCTGCGGCACGACAAGATCGAGATTGTCCTTGGCGCGGGTCATGGCGACGTAGAGCAGTCGCCGCTCCTCCTCGATCTCGGCGCGGGTTCCAACGGCGAGGTCGGATGGGATGCAGCCATCGACGACGTTCAGCATGAACACTCGCGTCCATTCCTGCCCCTTGGCGGAATGGATCGTGGAGAGGATTAGATAGTCGTCATCGAGCAGTGGCACGCCGGCCTGATCGCTGGTCGCATCCGGCGGGTCGAGCGTCAGTTCGGTCAGGAAGCGCTCGCGGGAAGGATAACCGCCGGCGATCTGCTCGAGTTGCAGAAGGTCGGCCTGGCGGGTCGAGGCATCCTCGTGTAGGCGTTCGAGGTGCGGCGAATACCACTCGCGCACGAGGCCGATCTCCGCCGGCCAACCGGCCTTGCCTGTCTTCACCTCCTGCAGCATCGCAACGAAGGCCGTCCAATCCTCGCCGGAACGGGGCGGAGCCGGCAGTTCGGCAAGCACCTGAATCGGGCTCGCATTCGCTGCCATCTGGTCGACGACGCGCTGCGCGGTCGAAGGGCCGACGCCCGGAAGCAGTTGCATCAGCCTGAAGCCGGCGACGCGGTCGCGCGGATTCTGTGCGAAGCGCAGGGCGGCCAGCATGTCCTTCACATGCGCGCTGTCGAGGAACTTCAGCCCGCCGAATTTCACGAAAGGAATGTTGCGGCGGGTAAGCTCCACTTCGAGCGCGCCGCTATGATGGGAGGCGCGGAAAAGCACCGACTGCTGCTTGAGCTTCACGCCTTCTTCGCGATTCTCCAGCACCTTGTCCGCAACATATCGCGCTTGGTCGGCTTCGTCGCGCACGGTGACGAGCCTTGGACGTTGGGCCGACTGGCGCTCCGTCCAGAGGTTCTTGGTGAAGCGTTCCGAGGCAAGATCGATGACTGCGTTGGCCGCTGCGAGGATCGTCTGGGTCGAGCGGTAGTTACGATCGAGCGTGATGATATTGGCCGACGGGCTGAACGCCGAGGGGAAGTCGAGGATGTTGCGCACGGTGGCTGCGCGAAAGGAATAGATCGACTGCGCATCGTCGCCGACGACAGTCAGGCCTTGCCCGCCGGGCTTCAATGCGAGCAGGATCGATGCCTGCAGGCGGTTCGTATCCTGGTACTCGTCGACCAGTACATGATCGAAACGGCTGCCGATATCGTCCGCGATGATCGGCTCGCTGACCATCTGCGCCCAGTAGAGGAGCAGATCGTCATAATCGAGAATGTTCTGGTTCTGCTTGGCTTCGACATAGGCGCCGAAGAGCTCCCGCAACTGATTTTCCCAAGCCGAACACCAGGGAAAGGCGTCGCGCAGCACTAGGCTGAGCTCGCTTTCCGAATTGACCACGCGCGAATAGATCGCAAGGCAGGTGCCCTTCGTCGGAAATCGGCTCTCCATCTTCGAGAAGCCCAGCTCGTGCCGGATGAGGTTCATAAGATCGGCGCTGTCTTCGCGATCGTGGATGGTGAAGGCGGGGTCGATGCCGATCTGCTCGGCATACTCACGCAGGAGCCGAGCCCCAATCCCGTGAAACGTCCCGCTCCAGGCAAGCGCATCCGCCATGATGCCGGAATTGCTGCCCAGCACCTGGGCGCAGATGCGCTCGACGCGGCGCGCCATCTCGGCGGCTGCACGCCGGGAAAACGTCATCAGCAGGATCCGGCGCGGATCGGCGCCCTTGACGATCAGGTGGGCAACGCGGTGCGCCAGCGTGTTCGTCTTTCCCGATCCGGCACCGGCCATGACGAGCAGCGGCCCGGCAACATGGGTGCCATCAGTGATCGTGCCGTATTCGACGGCCGCGCGCTGCTGGGGATTGAGCTTTTCAAGATACATTCAGCCGTCCGGTTGCTTCGGCGGAGAATCGCACCGCGGAAATATTCGACGTTCCTTGAATGTTCTCGAAGGGCGCCGCTGTCAAGAACCGTTTCGTGAGGGGAAATCGGGCACGATAACACGTCGGGTCAGCTTCAGGGTGCGATCCGGCTGCAGGATATAGGTTTCCTTAACCCTGCTGCCGGTCGAATCGTAGAAGGAATTGTAGATGACACTGCCGGGCGGCGATTTCGTCAGCTTCGTGCGCGGTTGTCCGCCATAGGTGATGCTGCCCGGGATCGGCTGTACCTCGGTCGAACTGTCCGTGGTACAGCCCGATAGCATCGCGACCGATAGAATTGTCGGAAGCAGAACTTTCATCGTTGCAACCCCTACCCTAAACCGTTGGTATATATGGCCCTCTAAGTCGAGACGCCAAGTAGCGTGCGATGGCCTCTGCGAGATTCCTCAAAGTATAGCTTGATGCAGTGCAACTAAAACTCCCCTGTGGCGTTGGTCAGTAACTGATTTCGCCACACGGAGGCGATCATGGTGCTTCGATTTCAGGCGACGGAAGATCACGGTGACGCCTGCGGGCAAGGCCACAGCGTCGCATCAACCCGCGCCTCCGTCGAAAGCGCCCTCAGCGCCGCCGATGACATTGATAGCAGCGAAATCGTTGTGTCGATCCTCGGACCTTACGTCGTTCTTGAGGGATTCGTCCGGCACAAAGGCCATGTCGAGCGGGCCGTTGAGATAGCTGAAGACGTCGTGGGGAAGGGCTATGTCCGCAGCCGGATGTTGCGACGTTAGCCGGGCTACCCAGATATAATACTTAAAACTCATCAGTTTTGGCGCACACATACAGCATGCAGCTATGCACATGGAAGCGTTCACCTACCGCCATGTAAAATCATACAATTTAGCTAAATCGAAAATACGACCAGTTAACTGTGCGAAAGTAGTAGCGGCGGCACTGGAACTAAAAACGCTTTTCATTAGTTAATGCTTGTAATCAAAACACGGGAGAAGCGCATGCAAAGACTTCTTCGACTGGGAGTGCCGGCGTTCGCGCTGGCAATAGGGACCTTTATCACGCCAGCTTCGGCTTCGCTCGAGATCACGAGCGACTATTCCGCTCTGCCGCAGGATGAGATGGCGATGAACGAATATACTGGGCCGGTGTCCTGCACCGCGCCCACAACGCATTATGTTCCATCCTTCATTCGGTCTTTTGACGGCACCATTATCGGCGTCGGCTACCTTGAAGTGCAGAGTGACGGTCGCTGTTGATCGTCCCCGTTTCGTTTGGAATTCTATGAAATAGGGTAGCCAAGATCGCTCTCTCCCAGGCAGGGCCGATCAACTTTTCTGGTTGTGCGTTGTGCGTTGCAGCACATTGCGTTAGCTTCCGCGAAGCTGAGCCTCAACCAGAAGGATAACCCGATGATCATTGAGAGCAAGCGGATCGGATGCCTCGACGGGCTGCGTGGTCTAGCCGCCCTTTGGGTGCTCGTGGGCCACAGCCTGCAACTGACAGGCTGGCACCTTCCGATCCTTTCGTCGCCGGATTTGGGCGTTGACCTCTTCATTATGCTGTCCGGCTTCCTGATGGTCTTTCACTATCAGCTGCGCGAGACAGCCAATCCCTGGGAGAAACCGTCCACCTGGTTCGGCTTCTGGATGAAGCGCTTCTTCCGCATCGCGCCGCTCTATTATGTGATGCTGTGCATCGCGCTGCTGTTGGGCCCGCAGCTCTATGAGAGCCGCATGGTCATTGACACCTTCCTCGCGCATGGTCCGCAGTTGCCTGAGCGCTATCTGGATGGCAGCCTGCGCAATCTCCTTATCCATGCAAGCTTTCTATTTGGGCTGCATCCGGCCTACGCGTTCCGCACGCCGTTGCCGGATTGGAGCCTTGGCCTGGAGATGCAGTTTTATGCGGCCTTTCCGATTGTGATGCTGCTTTTGCGGAAAACCAGATGGCTGCCGGGCGCCGCCGTCGTTGCGCTTGCTGCCTTCTTCATCGCCAAGGCTATCCAGGCCGCGCATGTCGATTTTCCGATGCCGTCTTTCCTACCGCTGAAAATGCACGTCTTCCTGTGCGGTATGTTGATCGCCAACGGCTTGTTCGTGTCGCAGCGGCAAACCATCATGAATGGCTTGCTTGCTGTCATTCTGGTGATGCTTCCGATTGGCGGGGACATGACCTCGACGAAGGTCGCTATCCGCGTGCTTCTCGTGATCGGCTTCTTCGCGCTGGTGCACTACCATCTGTTGCCTGGTCTTATTGGAAGGCTCGGCGACCGCGTTTCGTCAGTCATGGGAAACCGCTTCTGCCATTGGCTGGGCGAGCTTTCGTTCGGTGTCTACCTGATCCATCTGCTGCTGCTGCAGCCGATTGCCGCATTCATGATCAGGCATTTCGGGGCTGAGATTTCGGCGCCGGTACGCTTTGCGATCGTCGTGGCCGCCCTCCTGCCGCTGGCCTATGCACTGGCTTACCTCGGTTTCACTCGCATCGAAGGGCCGGGCCAGAAGCTCGGGCGCAAAGTGTTGGACAAGATCGGGAAAAGGCGTCTGAAGCCGGCGTGAGACGGCTTATTGCAATCGAGGCTCGTCTGCTTTCGCAGAGGGTGACGAGCCTCTGACCATCATCATGATGGCTGCCGATGTTCTATTGAGAGACGTGCCTGAATGGCAATCAGCTTCCTCGCGGCGGTAACAGCAAGTGCGGCCAAGGGTTAACCAAAAATAAACTGTCGCCCTATTCTGAGACAGGTTGTCGACAATCTGCCGGGGATCGGAGGAGGAACGCCCGATCAATGGACCTTCAGTTTTGCTTCCTCTGCCGCCGCGACGAACTCCGCGCGAGCCTCCTCGACCGTTTTGCGGCCATCAAGAGCGGCTCTGCATGTGCTTCTTGCCTTCAGGTAACGCAATCCGCGAGCACTTGGCCAAAGGTCTGCCAGGCATTTCAGCGCGTCTAGAGGACCAAGGATCGTGCGCGCGCCCGTATTTTCAAATCCCACATGAATAGGATCATTCCATTTCTCTGCGGCCATCGGCGTGCTCCTCCATTGCTTAGGCCAAAAACGTATAGATCAGCCTCCGTGTTCCTCCCGAAGGCCTCATACTGAAGGCATTTTAGCGATATTTTCAGACCCCGCAAATGGGAAAACTCGTGCGCCGTGTGCCGGTCGACCGCTGTGTTCATGGGCCTCCCGTGTCTTCCGATCTTTCGCCCGCAAGGCGTTATCTCCCCTTGAGCGGTGACAGATCAGATGCCTGCACTTTTAACTGGCCGAATGCGGTGCTTTGTGCAACCATGGAGGCTCAACGTCAGTTAGCTCCTGTCAGCGTTGGAGATCGGAGATGCAGGACCTCAAGCATGTGCTGAATGCGGAATGCCAGAAGTATGTGTCTCTGGTCGTATCCATGCGAAGTGGTCAGCATCGATGGCTCGAAGTCGACGACGCCACGGGCAAGAAAGTGGACGTTACCGATGCGAAGCTTGCGACATTTGAGGAGACTGTCCGAACGCTGAGGCAGATGATCCAGGATCTCGATGCGTCGGACTATCTGTCATGCCGTCCGACGAAGGACTGGCACTTCGACGCCTGATGCAGGCATTTCGTCTTCAAGCCAACGACTTCGCGGGGTCCGCGAACCCGAGCGGAAGTTATAAAGCGATTCCGGATCTTAGCCGCCTGTTGATGTGAGTCCGCGCAGCCCGCGCGACGCAAGCTTCACGATGTGCGGTGTTCGCCCTACCGGTTCTGAGGAGCGGTTTCAGCGACTTTCCGGAGTTCGATATCCGCGTTGCTTTCGAGGGCATACGTGACCTCTTGATTGCTGAGCTTGGTATCAGAGCTGATCTTCAACCATGTGATCGCCGTCGTATCGACGTAGTCGGGGATCGGCTCCAATAGGTCTGGCTGTGTCAGAATACGCTTCAAAAGAATAGGACCCTTTGATGCGAGTTTCGGGGTGGCTTGCCAAATAGCGAGCGCTTTGCGGTCAGTCCTTATGATGTACTCAAAAAGGTACATAACCCAAAAGTAATGACGGAGCTTGCCGCGCTTTGAATAGTATCTCACCATCAACTGGAACCACTTGCTCACAAGGTAATTTTGCGGCTCCGCAGCAAGAAAAGAAATGCCCATTGTCCGGCCGGGGTAACTGTCAGGAAATGCGAAGAATCCACTCTCCATCAACGGTGGCAGCCATTCGTCCAACGGTTTGACGCAAAAAGTCGTCGCGTCCACCCAAACCCCGCCATAGTCCCTCAGCAGTGCGACCCTGATTAAGTCTGCCCGCCACTGAATTTTGCGGTTGCTTTTGGGAGGTGGCACGTTGACGAATTCGGCCGCGTTTGCGTCGCTCAGGATTCTCACATCCCAAGATGGATTTTTCCTAATCCAGGTATCCACGGCATAGCGGACAATTGGCGGCGCTTGCTCTAGCGGCTTGTCCCAATACATCCACACTATGCGAGGTAGTTTTTTAGGCATCGTTTCGAATGCATAGCGGGCATTCGCGGAATGGAACTTCTTCTTTCCAACAAAACTGCGCCGTATCGAATGGGCTACTTTCTTCCAGATCAGAAATGCGTCAAATAAAAGCATGGATAATCCCGGGTCTCCTACAAAGGCAGGCTGCCCAGCAATGCCGGAAAAGGTCGCGCTCTATGATTTCTTTAAGGAAAACTGGTGCTGCCGAGTGGGATTGAACCACCGACCTCACCCTTACCAAGGGTGTGCTCTACCACTGAGCTACGGCAGCGAGGACCAGACGCGCAACCGATGCGGCTGCATTGCGTGAACGGGGGGCCTATTGCCACAGCTTCATGATAAGCGCAAGCCGCAATTTCCATCTTTGTAGAGATTGAGGCCCGGCCACTTTTGAATTGTCGCAAATTCGGATAAGCCTGCGGCATGACCGAGAACACCAAAAAAGGCCAGCACAGCCGCAAAGCGGAGATCGAGCGCCAGGCCAACCTGCGCCGCGAGCGCGCCGCCGAAAAGCTTCGTGAAAATTTGTCCCGCCGCAAACAGCAGACCCGTGCGCGCCGATCGGGGCAAGCGGATGAGACGAATGGGCTGCCTGCCGCAAAAATGGACGAATCGTAATGTTCCGTTCACGGCGAATTGAAGCCCCCGCTAATTTCGTCTAAACACCCGCATCTTTTTACAGACAGCCTTTCAGAAAGGCGGGCATCGCCCGTAAGCGCACATGGATCGTATTAGAATTGTCGGCGGTAATGAGCTTAACGGCATCATTCCGATTTCCGGCGCCAAGAATGCCGCCCTGCCGCTGATGATCGCCTCGCTGCTTACCAGCGATACACTGACGCTTGAGAACGTGCCGCATCTGGCTGATGTCGAGCTTCTGATGCGCATCCTCGGCAATCACGGCGTCGACGTTGCCGTCAACGGCCGCCGCGAGCGCCAGGAAGACGCCTACTCGCGCACCATTCACTTTACCTGCCGCACCATCGTCGATACCACCGCTCCCTACGAGCTGGTATCCAAGATGCGCGCTTCCTTCTGGGTCATCGGCCCGCTTCTGGCGCGCGAAGGCCAGTGCCGCGTCTCGTTGCCGGGTGGCTGCGCCATCGGCACGCGCCCCGTCGATCTGTTCCTCGATGGCCTTGCGGCGCTGGGCGCGAACCTCGAGATCGACAGCGGCTACATCAACGCGACCGCACCGAAGGGTGGCCTGATCGGCGCACGCTACACCTTCCCGAAGGTCTCGGTCGGCGCGACGCACGTGATGATGATGGCAGCGACGCTTGCCCGCGGCACAACGGTGATTGGCAACGCTGCCCGCGAGCCTGAGGTCGTCGATCTCGCCAACTGCCTGAACGCCATGGGCGCCAAGATCACGGGCGCCGGCACGAGCGCGATCACGATCGAAGGCGTCACTTCGCTCTCCGGCGCGCGCCACCGCGTCCTGCCGGATCGCATCGAGACCGGCACCTACGCCATGGCGGTTGCGATGACCGGCGGCGATGTCACGCTCGAGAACACGGATGCCGCGCTCCTCGACACGGCACTGGAAACGCTCCGCCGCGCCGGCGCTGAGATTTCGCCGACCAACAACGGCATGCGCATCCGCCGCAATGGTGCCGGCATCAAGCCGGTCGATATCGTCACCGATCCGTTCCCGGGCTTCCCGACCGACCTGCAGGCGCAGTTCATGGCGCTGATGACGCGCTCGACCGGCATCTCGCATGTCACCGAGACAATCTTCGAAAACCGCTTCATGCACGTGCAGGAACTGGCGCGTCTCGGCGCGAAGATCTCGCTGTCGGGTCAGACGGCGAAGATCGAGGGCGTGCCGCGGCTGAAGGGTGCGCCCGTCATGGCGACCGATCTGCGCGCTTCCGTTTCGCTCGTGATTGCCGGCCTTGCCGCTGAAGGCGAGACGATGGTTTCCCGCGTCTACCACCTCGATCGCGGCTTCGAGCGCCTGGAAGAAAAGCTCACCCGCTGCGGCGCCATCGTCGAGCGCGTCAGCGAGTAGCTAAAAGGGCGTCACTCACCCTTTGTCCCGGTTGCGCATTGCGTTGCCGCGCCTTATGTCCGTTGTCAGACGCATCGCCATTCCGGCGATGCATTGGCGATGGGGTTTTGCCTGAATGACTGATCTGAGGCTCGTTGCACTTGATAGCGAGGATCTTGCCGTCGTCTCCGCGCATTTGCAGGATAGCGTCTTCAAGGTCGCCGATATCGCCTGGTCGCCGCGCGAGGGTCAGTTCTCGGCTGCGGTCAACCGCTTCGTGTGGGAGGAAGCCGGCAAGAAGCGCAAGGGTTTCGAACGCCGCCGCGCGGCTGTCGTCTTCAAGCGCGTGCTTGCGGTGCGTTCGACCGGCATTGACCGCGAGGACCGCGACGAAGTCCTGTCGCTGCTTGCCATCCGCTTCGAGCAGAAAGGCGAGGGGCCGGAAGGCACGGTCGAGCTGGCGCTGTCAGGCGCGGCAACGATTGCGCTGGATGTCGAATGCATCGAGGTTCAGCTTGCGGATATCGGCGGGGCGTGGGAAACCGCATCCAAGCCGCGTCATCCCGGCGCTTGAGATCTGGTTCGTCTGTTATCAAAGAGGAATATCGCATTGACAATCTGGCTGGATCAGGCATCGGAAGGCTTCGAGCAACGGTTTGCCGCCTTCCTGACGACCAAGCGCGAAGTCTCCGAGGACGTGAACACGGCAGTCCGCGCCATCATCGATGATGTCAGGGCCCGCGGCGACGTGGCGCTTGCCGAATATTCGAAGAAGTTCGACGGGATCGATTTTGCCGTAACGCCGATGCGCGTGACCGAAGCCGAGATCGACGCGGCTGTCGAAGCGGTTACGGCCGAGGTTCTCGGCGCGCTGAAGGTTGCGGCCCTGCGTATCGAATCGCATCACCGCCGGCAGCTGCCGAAGGACGATATCTACGAGGACGACATTGGCGTCGGCCTCGGTTCCCGATGGACCGCGATCGAGGCGGTCGGCCTTTATGTCCCGGGCGGCACCGCGAGCTATCCGAGTTCGGTGCTGATGAATGCCGTGCCGGCGAAGGTCGCCGGCGTCGATCGCATCGTCATTGCCGTTCCTGCAACAGGAGGTGCCGTCAACCCGGCCGTGCTTGCAGCCGCCAAGCTCGCGGGCGTCACCGAAATCTACCGGGTCGGAGGCGCGCAGGCCATCGCGGCACTTGCCTATGGCACCGAGACCATCGCGCCCGTTGCCAAGATTACCGGCCCCGGCAATGCCTATGTTGCCGCCGCCAAGCGGCAGGTCTTCGGCACTGTCGGTATCGACATGATCGCCGGTCCCTCGGAAGTGCTTGTTATCGCCGACAAGGACAACAATCCGGACTGGATCGCCGCCGATCTGCTTGCGCAGGCCGAGCATGATGCGAGCGCGCAGGCGATCCTCGCGACGGATGATGCCGAGTTCGCGAAGTTGGTGGAAGCAGCCGTCGAGCGGCAGCTGAAGACGCTCAATCGCGCCGAGACCGCTGCCGCAAGCTGGCGGGACTTTGGCGCGATCATTCTCGTGAAGTCCCTGGAGGACGCTATTGCGTTGGCAAACCGGATCGCGCCCGAACACCTAGAACTTGCCGTTGCCGATCCGGATGCACTGTTGCCTCGTATCCGCAATGCCGGCGCGATCTTCCTCGGCGCACATACGCCTGAAGTCATCGGCGACTATGTCGGCGGCTCGAACCACGTTCTGCCGACGGCCCGTTCGGCCCGGTTTTCCTCCGGTCTTTCCGTGCTCGATTTCGTCAAGCGCACTTCGATCCTGCGGCTTGGTGGCGAGCAACTGCGCACGCTCGGTCCTGCTGCCATCGCGCTCGCCGTGTCCGAAGGGCTGGACGCGCATGCGCGATCGGTTGCGATCCGCCTCAATCTGGAAAAGTGAGAGATGGCAGCGGGCGACTTCCGGCTTTGCGACGTCGTCCTTGACGACACCATCGGCCGAGCGACGCCCGACGTCGAGCACGAGCGCGCGGTCGCCATTTTCGATCTTGTCGAGGAAAACAGCTTCACGCCCATCGGTCATTCCGGCGGTCCGTACCGGCTGAATATCTCGCTGGTCGATTCCAAGCTGGTTTTCGCGATCACGACGGAGGACGGAGGTGCCGTCGCGACCCACATCCTGTCGCTGACCCCGTTTCGCCGCATCGTGAAGGATTATTTCCTGATCTGCGAAAGCTACTACGAGGCAATCCGCTCGGCCTCTCCAAGCCGCATCGAGGCGATCGACATGGGCCGGCGCGGCATTCACAACGAGGGCTCGCAGACGTTGAAGGATCGCTTGAACGGCAAGATCGAGGTCGATTTTGATACGGCCCGCCGGCTGTTCACGCTGGTCTGCGTGCTCTACTGGCGCGGCTGACGGCGATGGAACCGGCGGTCGGGGCAGGCGAGGGGGCACGGCCGGGCGCCATCCTGTTCATGTGTGGAATGAATGCCATCCGCTCTCCCATGGCCGAGGTGATCGCCCGTAGCATGTTGCCGGCGAATGTCTATATCAGGTCCGCGGGCGTCCGTGCTGGGGAGCGCGATCCCTTCGTCGACGTCGTACTGGAGGAGATCGGTCTTTCTCTCGGCCGGCATCATCCACACACGCTGGAGGAGCTCGAGGACGACTACTTCGACCTGATCATCTCGCTCTCGCCTCCAGCGCACCATGCAGCGCTGGAGCTGACCCGGTCAAATGCCATCGAAGTCGTCTATTGGCCGACCATGGATCCGACTGTCGTTCAGGGCACACGAGAGCAGATTCTGGATAGCTACCGGGAGGTCCGTGATCATCTGACCGAACTGATCGAGAGCCGGCTGGTTAGAAGAAACACCATCGCCGCGCAATCGGCGTGAAACAAATGACGGAAACGCGATCAATTAGGTTCACAAACCCCCGTTGATTGTGTAGTTTCCGCGCAAATTTGGGGCGGCTACCGCCGTCATCTCAACCGACAGGAAGAAAACCGCTATATGCCTAAAGAAGAAGTCCTCGAATTTCCGGGTATCGTGACCGAGCTTCTGCCGAACGCGACGTTCCGCGTGAAGCTCGAAAACGAACACGAGATCATCGCCCACACGGCCGGCCGCATGCGCAAGAACCGTATCCGCGTTCTGGCAGGCGACAAGGTTCTCGTCGAAATGACTCCCTACGACCTGACTAAGGGCCGCATCACCTACCGCTTCAAGTAGGCCGTTCAAGGCTCGAAAGCTTTAGCTCCCGTCTTCCGGTGGTCGAGGTTCCATGGCGCTGAAATACAAGCTCATTCTGGCTTCCGGCTCGCCCCGCCGTGTCGATCTGCTCAATCAGGCAGGGATCGAGCCCTCGCGCCTGATGCCGATGGATATCGACGAGACGCCGAAGAAGTCGGAACACCCGCGCTCGCTGGCGCGGCGCCTGTCGACGGAAAAGGCAGAGGCAGCACTTGCCGCCATCAAGGGCGACATGACCTGGAAGGGCAGCTACATTCTGTCCGCCGATACCGTCGTCGCCGTCGGCCGCCGTATCCTTGGAAAGGCCGAATTCGCGGACGAGGCATCGGCTGCGCTGTATCTGCTTTCCGGCCGCAGCCACTGGGTCTATACCGGCGTCTGCCTGGTGACGCCAGACCGCAAGATCCGCCAGAAGATCGTCGAGACCAAGGTTCGCTTCAAGCGCCTTTCCGGTTTCGAGATCGAGAACTATCTCGCCTCCGGTCAATGGCGCGGTAAGGCGGGCGCCTACGGCATCCAGGGGCTGGCCGGGACTTTTGTGCAGAAGATGGTCGGTTCCTATTCCAATGTCGTCGGTCTGCCGCTTTATGAAACCATCCTTCTGCTGACCGGTGAAGGCTTTGACGTGCATAGCCGGTGGCCCGAGGGCTGATCCTCGAAGGGACCGCTCCATGCCTGACGAAAAGAAAACAGCCGCCAAGGTCGAACCGCTGCGCAAGACACACCCTTGCCCGGAATGCGGCAAGCCATCCCACCGCGAACACTATCCCTTTTGCTCGAACCGCTGCCGCGAAGTCGATCTTTCGCGCTGGCTCTCCGGCTCTTATGCCATCCCCGTTGCCGACGACGAGGCGAAGGCCGATTACGAAGATGAGGAATAGGCTCGTTTTCCACGGGCGAAGCCCTTAAATTCGTTGATGAATCTGGAAAATTCAAAGGCTTCTCAAAAAACTGTCATTTGGCGCTTGCCATGTCCGGACAAGATGCTATAACCCCGCTCGCTTCCGGGGCGAACCAAGGTCCTCGGTTCTTTCTCAGGAAGGAACATCTGCGAAGCGGGTTGGCCCAGATAGCTCAGTTGGTAGAGCAGCGGATTGAAAATCCGCGTGTCGCTGGTTCGATTCCGGCTCTGGGCACCACTTTTTCAGACTCGTACCAAACTAGCTTCAGATCGATCGCAGGGCATCTTTTTCGCCGACGCGTCGTTTAGCCGAGCGACACGATAACCATCGTACAGAATTTGTGTTGATTGATGCTTAAGCCATCCGTCGCAGCACATCCAGCAGCGTCTGCGTGTCGTCATTGGCGCCGATCCGCCTGAGGCCGTCGTCCGCAAGCGTGATGATGGCTTCGAGCGCTTCGTGCTCGCTCCAGCCCGCTTCGACCGATGCGGCGACGAAGTCGCGGAAGGCGAACTGCAGCGCGTCCTGGCAGCGGATGTCCCGATCGGGGTCGTCGCTGGCGACGAAGGGTTTGTAGATGTCTCTCATCTCGCTCTCCGCGAATGTGCCGACAAGGCAGTATATTCGAGATGAGTTTAAGGAAGTGCTTAAAAATGCGCTACCGTTCAGAGGCTGTGCTGCCTCCGCAACGAACCGGCAATACCGCTCCGCGGTTGGAGTTGCCGGATGGTAACATGATAGTTTGTCGAAGGTTAAATCTTCGAAGGCCGGCCGTTCTCAATTCTATTGAGCAATGATAATACTATCGACGCAAACGGAGGGGGTACTCTATGCCACGCATCTCGCAGCTATACTTTAAGACTGCAGTGATATTTCTGATCGTCGGCATCGTCATGGGTCTGAACATGGCGATTTCACAGGATCATAGCGTCATCGGCGCGCATGCGCACTGTAATCTCCTGGGGTGGGTGACCATGGCGATCTTTGGCGGTTACCATGCGCTCAATCCCCAGAAGGCCGAGAAGCGCATCGCCATGATCCAGTACTACGTGTATACGGCTGGCATCGCCCTGATGGTGCCGGCGCTCTACCTCATGCTTCAGGGCAATACGGCCATGGAGCCGCTTGTCGCTCTAGCGTCGATTATCACCCTTGTCGGCGTACTGCTTTTCGCCTTCATCATTTTCTCCAACGGGAAGGTGGTCGTCACACCATCGGCGCCGTCTTACCGCTGATACCGCCCAATGCAACGTTTGGCAGGGCGTGATCGCCTTGCCGGACGGTCTGTTAGCGCAGATTTCCGTGCTGGGTGCGCTGTCGTCTTCGTGTCGCTCGCCCGCGTCACCGTTGCGCGGACATCGCGCAGAGTTTCAGTGGATGATCTGTATGCGGATCTGTTCCTTGGCCGCATAACTGTGGCAATCGCTGGGCGCATCGCCGACGAAGATCACGTCGCCATCTGAGTCGAACAAGCCCCAGCAGGGCTCGTCGTCGACGTAGACCTTTCTGACATAACCGAAGGGCTCGGCATCGATGATCACGCTGGGTGCAACAGGAACAGCCGCAAGTGCTCGCATGGATAACTCCAATGAGTCGTTTCTGTTTTAGTGCACCCTTATATTGCTCTTTGAAGCTGACGCGGGGCTATCCTCAGAAATCGGGATGGGAAACTGAGGTTGACGAGCGGGCAGATTGGAGCCGGCCGAATCACTTGGGACGGTCTGTTTTCCTCGCGCCGCCAGACCAGAAGCGCGTTGTTGCGGCCATTCAAAATGCCTATCTAGAACGGGCTATCATCACCAAAGGATTTCCCCATGGCCGACCTCAAGGCCCGTCCCCGTCCCGTTGGCGCAACCGCCGTTCTTGGTCGTACCGGTTTTCCGCATATCACCTCGGCCACCAAGGGTGAGCTCGATATCGTTACCGGCGCGTCGCAACCGGGCTTCAATCCGCTGGATCTCCTCTATGCGTCGCTGTCGGCCTGCCTTGTGCTGAGCGCGCGCATCGCTGCGAGCCAGATGGGCCTTCTCGACCGGATCACCGAGATTACGGCCGACGTCACCGGCGAGAAGGCGAGCGAGGGTCCGTCGCGCGTCCAGACATTCAACGTCGCGTTCTCGATCAAGGGCGACCTCGATGAGGAAACGCGCGTGAAGATCGCGCATGCGGCGGAAGAGATCTGTACGGTCAGCAACACCATCGGCGGGACGCCTGAATTCTCGACCGTCATCTCAGGCTGACTTGTACGGTGCTGCAAATTCGCATCGGCAGGCATTTAAGATTGCGCGTTTGTCTGCCCTTGCCGTTCCTCGGCTATCCGCTCGCCACAGCTTCTGATAGGTCCCTTGCTCGCCGCCAGTCTTGAGGCGGTTAGAAAGCATTCGAGAGACATGTGTCGCAAGCCGCTGCCAGTATCGCTGAAACCCCCGCATCCAACCGGTTTGCCCTTGCCGCCCTGATCCTCGGCGGTGCGGCGATCGGCGGCTCGCCGATCTTCGTGCGGCTGTCGGAAGTCGGGCCGATGGCAACGGCCTTCTGGCGGGTGGCGCTGGCCCTGATCACGATCTTCATCTTCTCGCTTGCCAAGGGCAAGGATGCCGGGCCGAAGCCAGAAAAGCTGTCGGATTATGCCCTGCTGATCCTGCCTGGCGTCGTCCTTGCCATGGATCTTGCCGCCTGGCACCTCTCCATCACCATGACATCGGTCGCCAACGCAACGCTGCTCGCCAATCTTGCCCCCGTCTTCGTCACGGTGATCGGCTTTCTGTTTTTCGGCGCAGTCGTTACCCGCGTCTTCGTTCTCGGCCTCATGTTGGCGCTGGCCGGCGTGGTTATCCTAAAGGGCGGCCCCGCAGCGCTTGGCAATGGCGATCTGCGCGGCGATGGCGTGGCGGTGATCGCCGCCGTGTTCTATGCGGGTTACATCCTGGCGATCGGCAAGCTCCGCAGCCGCTTCGATACGGTCCGGATCATGCTCTGGAGCACCGCATCGGCCGCTGTCTGCATCTTTCCGTTAGGCTTCTTCTACGAAGGCCATATGCTGCCGCCGACGGCCTATGGTTGGGCGATCGTCTTCGGTCTCGCCTTCGTCAGTCATGCCGGCGGGCAGATGGCCATCGCTTACGCGCTTGCCTATCTTCCCGCAGCTTTCTCCTCGCTGACACTGCTGCTGCAGCCGGTCGTGGCGGCGATCCTCGCCTGGGTGCTGCTCAGCGAGCCGATCGGCCCAATGCAGGCGATCGGCGGCATTGTGGTGCTCGCCGGGATTTTGGTTGCCCGGCGAGGCTGATTTCAATCAGGCGACCGCGGCCGGGGCGACCCGACGCGCATCGAGAATGGCAAGCGCCTCGTCGACCGTCGAGGCAAGCTCTGCCTTGTCGCTGTTGCAGGTACCCCACGCCTCGATGAAGCTGCTCGTCTTGCCGTAGCTATTGTCGAGAACGCAATGGTCGGCACCCAGAAGCACGCACATGATATGGCCGTGCATGCGGTCGGTGATGACTTGGCGCGCGGAGCTCAGCAGGGCCACGCCGCGGTCGAAGCGCTGTTGCGCCCGCTCGCGATAGGCAAGCTCGGTCATCCGCGCGCGACCGCCGATACGACCGGTCAGCAGCCCCTTCAAGATTGCGGCATGCTTTGTCTGGCGCTGGAAATCGGCAGGCTCATCGGGCCAGTCCGATTTCACCGTGCCCGGACGCAATGTTGCAGCGGTCAGGTCTTGTGCGGCGCCGACCTCCTGGTCTTCACGGAGATTGAGCAGCAGCTCATGCTGCGGCGCCGGGCGAGTGACCGGACCGATGCAGAAAGCCATATCAGGGCAAAGGCGTGTTTCGCATGGGAACCAGCGCTGGGCGAATTCCAGGCTTCGCTGGTCGCGGACGAGAAGCGTGAACTGGCCGTGGCGCTCGATCGCCCGCGCAGTGCTGTCGATGTTGGCCTGCTCCTTGAAGTGGATGGTCTGCGGCATCTGCACGATCGGTCGGCCCTTGTGCTTGTTGAGCAGACCTTCGCGGAACTGGCGGTAGCCGGCCCAGATGTCGCCGAAATTGCCGCCACCGTGGAGAAAGATGCGGCCGCTACCGATTGCGCCAAGCATCCGGCCTTCGTCGTAGGTCGGGATTTCGGTCACATAGGTTGGCCGCGTGCGTTTGCGGTCGAAATAGGCAAGTTCACCGAGCCAGATGGCGCTGTCGCCGATGTTGTAATGATTCGGAAAGTCGAGAAGCGCAAAACGCTCCGACGGATCAAAGAGATCGGAAAGGCAATTGGCGATCACGCCCTGAAGGCGGTTGATGATCGTAATATTGGATTCCATTAAATGCTCCTTGTTTACGGACAAGAGGTCCATGCAAGCGGCTATGCTTCGGCCTGTTTGCGGAATGGGTTGAGGGACATGGCAAGCGCGATGTAGGGGCGGATGACCGAGCGGCCGAAGATCGGCAGGAAGGCAAGGTAAATCGCTCCGCCGAGACCGATGCTAAGGCCGAGCGCCAGCCAGCGGTTGTGAACGTGCGCCAGGATGACGGGATGCGCAAACCAGACGCAGACGGCCATGAGCGCCGCGCCGCAGAAGGGCAGGGCGACGGCCTTCAGCGTGCTCTTTGCGTCGATATGCGCGTATCGCGCCAGCACATATTGCTGATAGGGCATCGTCAGCCAGGCACGCAATGTGTAGCCCGCCGCAACAGCGACAACGCCATAGGGGACGAGCAGCCAGGTGAGGATCAGCGTCGTCACCAGCTGTAGGGCTGCGACGGAAAGGATCGATTCCGCCCGGTTGACCGCAGAAAGCGCCGACGAGGCAAAGAAGTTCATGACGAAGGGAACCGACATCAGCACGAGCACGGTGGCGATATCACCCGCATTGCCCCACTTGTCGCCGAAGAGCAGGGCGATCATGTCGTTCGACAGAGCGCCGAAGCCGAGCAACAGCGGGATGGTTCCGAGCGCCGCTGCGCCGACGATCTTGTTATAGGCGCTGCGGAAGGCGGTGTGATCGTTCTGCAGGCGCGACAGCGTGACGAGCGATACGCTGCCGATCGGCGCAAGCACCGCCTGGCCGATCAGCTCGATCAGCCGCCAGGCAATGCGATAGCGGCCGACTTCAACCGGGCCGAACCAGCGCGAAATGAAGATATCCTGCACGCGGGCAAGCAGCATCCACATCAGCTGGGTGACGACGAGGCTGATGCTGAAGAGGAAGACGGAGCGGAACATCGAGACGTTGAAGCGGAACTTCGGCATCCAGGGATAGTAGAACCACCCAAGCAGGACGGTCACGGCGGCGTTGACCGCGGTCTGCGCGACCAGCGCCCAGACACCCCAGCCGAGAAAGGCGCAGACGACGGCGGTGACGCCGGAGAGCAGGCTGGCGGCGATCGCCTGACCGGCGAGGCTCTTGTGGCCGAATTCACGGGCGAGGCGGGCATTGTGGATAACCGCCAGAGAGGAAATCGGAAGCAGCGGCGCGAGCCAGCGAAGGATGCCTGATACCGACGGGTCGCGCACTAGATCGCCGTAGTAGGGCGCAAAGAAGAACACCAGCGAAGCAACGATGCCGCTGAATGCGATCGTCGCCCAGAAGGCCGTGTCGGCTAGCTCCTCGTCGAGATCGAGCTGGCGCGTGACGGCATCGCCGAGGCCCGCATAGGCAAGCACGCGGCCGATTTCCACGAACAGACTTGCAAGCGCAAAGGTACCGAAGTCGCCGGGGCCGAGAATGCGCGCAAGGATGACGAAGATCACAAAGGTTGCGATCGTGCTCCAGGCCACGCGGATGACCGACCACAGGACGGAGAGCGCGGTTTTCTTCTTAAGCTCGGCGTGGGCAATTGCCGTATCGGCCATGCATTATCCAATCGAATTTGGCTCGCGAAGGTTCGCGCGTTGATTCTGCTGGCGGCGAGGAGAGCGCCTCAGGCGGGCTGCTTTGCCTTTGGAGCCCGCCAGTAGGCGAGCATGCCGGTAAGGTTGTCACGAAGCTGGCTGCGGTAAGTCAGGCCAAGTTCCTCGTTGGGTTTTCGGCGCCCCATGGCTTCCATGACCGCCTGGCGGATTTCCCAGCGCAGCATGCCGCGCATGTTTGAGCGGCGATCGAAGAGATATTTGGCGTATAGCGCTCCGTTGCCGAAGGCATAGCCGGTTTGGAGGCGCTTGATGTCCGCGAGCTCGCGACGCCCATGGAAGTGTTTGACGGCAAAATCCGGCAGATATTCGACACGCACACCGGCATTGAAGGCTCGGTGCACATAATCGGTGTCCTCGCCGGAGCGGAACGGCGACCCGGCCCCGAAGCGAGTATCGAAGAGGCCGATCTTCTCGACCAGCGCATAGGGAAACGCCATGTTGGCGCCATGAACGAAGCCGCCGGCATGCAGGTCGCTGGTCAGTACCGCAGGTTCCATTTCAGGCTTGATCGTCACCGGCAGGTCGCGTGTATCGCCAAGCTCGATCCGCCCGCCGCGCATGACCATCTCCGTATCCGAGCTGAAAAGCGCCGCAAGCGTGCTGAAATAGTCGGGGAAGATCTCGCAATCGTCGTCGGTAAAGGCGAGGATGCGGCCTCTCGCGGCGTTCAGGCCCGTGTTGCGGGCGACAGCAAGGCCCGGCTTCGCTTCATAGATCAAGTTGGTCTTGATTGGAGCGGTCGACGCCCACCGGCGCACGACTTCCGACGTCTCGTCCGTGGATCCATTATCCACGAAGACGAGTTCAAGTCTCAGATAGTCTGCCTGGCGGGTGGCAACAGAAACGGCATCCAGGCAGTTCGTCAGTCCATAGGCTCGATTTCTCGACGAGATGATCAGGCTGATGTCCACGGGTCGAGGAGGCATTCAATTTCCCCTTCTGCGATCGATGTCGAAGCGAGGATAGGGCTGGGACCCCGCTTCGGCAAGGAGCATTTTGCGCTGCAGCAAAATAGAACAGATGGAGCAGTTCGCAGACGAATGTGGTAATTTCTTGCCGTCTGTAGAGAATAAGATAATCTAAATATAGATGTAAAAGATAAATCTTAAAATCGGTGGATATTGCAAGTCGCAATAATTCTCAAAAACTCATAATTGTATGAAAAATAATATACATAGGGTGAGAATAGAGTTTTGTTGTGTAATTGAAGCGACATTTATTGTATAAAATTCTTAGTTTAATTTAACAAATACTTTTCCATATGTGTCTCGCAATAGATGATGCGAGCGGCTCTAGATCCCTGGAGAAACGAGCGTCAGATTTTTCCTGAATTACAAATAACCGAAATGCGCCGGTGCGCCGCGATCACCGTTCAAACGCGGCACGAAGCAGAAAAGTGCAACCGTCGGGAACCAGAGATATTTGTTCGCGATCGTTCAGCGAGAATTGACGGAGGCTTGCTCGCGCTTTCTTTCAGTCGTTGCATTCCGGACAATGCGAGAGGGCGGAATTGCCGGCGGTTCCGCGCGCGACGTACCTGAGGAAAGGGCTCGCCGCGCCTGAGACGGCGTGCCGGCGCTGCGAGCCTGTCCATGTTAGTTGCTCTGCTGTGACAGCCATTTCTGGATGATCGGAATGTCTGCGTCGCCGAGGTCGTGTCCGCCGGAGATGACGTCCGAATCGACGGTCGCTCCCGATTGCTTCAGTCGCGCTTCGAGCTCGCTGGCATACTTGCCGTAAGCATCCGTCTTGCCGCTGATGACCAGAAGATCCGTACCCTTGAGATCGGCGTGCGGAAACGTCTTCAGGACCGGCATGGAGCGCAACAGAACCGCTTTGTGTACCAGATTCGGATGCAGATAGAGAAGCGAGTTGAGCAAGTTCGCACCATTGGAATAGCCGACATAGACGATCTTCTTCGGATCTAGGCCATATGATGACACGGCGCCCTCGATGAAGGCGGCGAAGGCTTCGGCTTCGCTCTTGATGTCGTCCTGGTCGAAGGAGAACGGCGTGATGCGCTTATACCAGCGCGGAATGCCCTCCTCGGTCGCCCGTCCGCGCACGCCAAGCAGTGTGGCTCGCGGGGCCGCCTCGTGCAGCAGGGGCATCAGTGTCGTCTCGTTGCCGCCCGAGCCGTGCAACAGGACGAAGACACTGCCGTCGGGGTCTGGCGGCGTATAGAAGCGGTGGACGAAGGGCAGATCGCGATAATTGATACGGGGCTCGCCGGGCATCGAAAACTGCGGAAGCACGACCTTCAGATCCTTGAGATCGGTGATCGGGTCCTTGGGAACGAAAAGCTTGGTGCCAAGCGTGGCCTGCGGCTCGTCAACCGTCATGCCGGGCTTGTCGGTCGCCAGTTCGATCAGCGTTCCGCCCGGCTCGCGGGCATAGAGCGATTCGAAGTATTTGCGATCGTGCAGGTTCGTCGCCGACGCGCCGCTCTCCTTCAAGGCATCATGCACTTTGTGAAGTTGCTCTTCGCTGGTGGCACGGAACGCGACGTGGTCGGCAGTCCCAGGACCCGGAGCGCCGGACCAGAAGCCCTGCGCATTGCGGATGTCGACGATATCGCCCGATTCTGACACAAGCCGATCGATGTTGCCGCGGTTGGCCTGGAAACGGTAGCCGAAATGGCGCTCCACGAAGTCGCGGCTTTCGGCCGGCGTTTCCGTCAGCATGGTAACGCCGCGCACGCGCTGAACGGCGTGCTCCACCGGCACGCCCGCGCCATCCCAAACGGCCGAAGATTTCAGATCGCGGGCTCCTGCGAGCTTGACGATGATGTTGTCGGGATCCTTCAGGCGCAGGACCGGTTCACCAAACTCATCGGCCGGACCTTGCGAGCGAAGCCCGAAACTCATACAGCGGGTCAGCCAATAACCGATGCTGGCTGGGTCGATGGCAAGCGACAGTTCACCGATCTGGCTGTGGCCGACGCGCCCGGGTGATCCGTCTTCCCATACCAGGAAGGTCACCAGCGAACCGGGACTGCCTTTGGCGTCTCCGTAAAAGAGATGAAGTTGTGTGGCGTCTTCGAAACCGGCTGTCTGCTTGACCAGCCGCATGCCGAGAAATCCCGCGTAGAAATCCACGTTTGCCTGGACCTTTCGGGTGATAAGGGTCACGTGATGAATGCCAGATACCATTGAGCACAGTCCGGATGGCTTGGAGGGCGATGTAAACGCCAGAATCAGTGCGATTATAAACGTCATGGCGTCATAATTGGAGTTTGCCTTGAAGGTTCCGCCTAAAGAATTAGGCTATCTCCACGCGGCTGCAAATCCAAACTGTCCAGTGCGTCCAGAACCTCGGGGAATCGCTGGAGGGTCGGCGGCTTGTTCATGTAGGCGCTTGCACCGAGACTCTTGGCGCGCTGAGGGCGCCGGCTTTGCAACCGGCGCCCTCATTTCGTTTCACTTCAGCACGGTATTTAGCCAACGGTCTTGCGCGGCTGGCCTTCTTCCGGGGGGATGATCTCCGCCGCGGTGTCTGTCGCAGCGACAGCCTTGCCGTGGCGACGGCGCCAGTCGCCGAGGAAAAGCAGGATCGGCGCTGCGATGAAGACCGACGAAGCACCGGCAACAAGAATGCCGAAGACCATCGGAACAGCGAAGCTTTCGACCGCGCTGCCGCCCCAGATCGCCATCGGCAGCAGGGCCAGGAACGCCGTCGCGTTGGTGTAGAGGCTTCGTGCCAGCGTCTCATTGATCGACCGGTCGATCAGCTCGCGCAGCGGCATCGACTTGTAGAGCCGCATGTTTTCGCGCATGCGGTCATAGACCACGACCTTGTCGTTCACCGAATAGCCAACCAGCGTCAGGATGGCGGCGATAGCGGTCAGGTTGAAGTCGAGGCCGGTCAGCGCAAAGAAGCCGATCGCTTTGGTCACGTCGAGGATCAGCGTGACGATGGCGCCCACAGCGAATGGCCATTCGAAGCGCCACCAGATGTAGAACAGCATCGCCAGGCTGGCGATGACGACCGACAGGATGCCGGCCCAGGCCAGCTCGCCGCTGACCTTCGGACCGATGACGTCTGTGCCGGTCACGGTTGCCGACGGGTCGATCTTGATGATCTCGGCCTTCAGCTTCTCGACGGCTGCTGTCTGGGCTTCTTCACCGCCATCCTGCCTCTGCGCGCGCACCGCCATGGTGTTGTTGTCGCCGTAGGATTGGAGCGAGACTTCGCCGAGGCCGAGGCTGTTCAAGCCCTCGCGGAAGCGACCGAGATCACTGGCCTCCTGCGTCTTCACAGACATCTGGATGCCGCCGCGGAAGTCGACGCCGTAGTTGAGGCCGGGATGGATGAAGAGAATGACCGAGGCAATCGACAGAAGCGCCGAGACCGTCACGCCGAAAAAGCGAGCCTTCATGAACTGGATGTGGCGACCGTAAGGGTTGAACATCATCGGTATCAGGGGCCTGATGTTCAGAACCTTCAGCTTACGACGGCGCGTGATCTCGATCATCGTCACCCGAACGAACGCGACTGACGTGAACATCGAGATGATGAGGCCAAGCGCCATGGTCACGGCAAAGCCGCGGACCGGACCAGTGCCGAACCAGAACAGGATCGCCGCTGCGATCAGCGCCGTCATGTTGCCGTCGATAATGGTCGAATAGGCGCGGCGGAAGCCGGTGTCGATCGCGGCGAAGGCGCTCTTGCCCTTGCGCGTTTCTTCGCGGATGCGCTCGTTGATGAGAACGTTCGCGTCAACCGCAAGACCGATACCGAGGACGACACCGGCGATACCGGGCAGCGTCAACGTCGCTCCGACAAGCGTGAGCGCAGAGAAGGTCAAGATGGTGTGGATGAGCAGCGCGAAGTTCGCGAGGAAGCCCCAGGTGCCATACAGGATGAAGATGAAGGCTGCGACCAGCGCAAAGCCGACGATGCCGGAGTAGATACCCATGCGGATAGCGTCCGCACCAAGGTCGGCACCGACGGTGCGTTCCTCGATGACGGTGAGTTTGGCAGGCAGCGCACCGGCGCGCAGCATGGCGGCAAGCGTGGTTGCGCTGTCAGCCGAGAAGTTGCCGGAGATTTGACCGGAGCCGCCGGTGATCGGTTCACGGATGACAGGTGCGCTCAGAACCTTGTCGTCGAGAACGATGGCGAAGGGATTGCCGACGTTCTGGCGGGTGATGTCTGCGAAGCGGGTTGCGCCGGCGCTGTCGAAGCGGAAGCTGACGACCGGCTCATGCGTGTTTGGATCGAAGCTGACGCGGGCATCCGAGAGGCGGTCGCCGGAGATCTCGACGCGATCGAGAACTTGATAGCTGTTGCCCTCCTCGTCCTTCAGCATCGTCACGCCCGGTCCAGGCTGGTTGTTCGGGGCGAGCATGTGGAAGGACATCTTCGCCGTCGAGCCGAGAAGCTGGCGAAGACGGGACGGATCCTGTGCGCCAGGAAGCTGCACCAGCACGCGGTTTCCGCCGATACGCTGGATCGTCGGTTCTGCAACGCCCACTTGGTCGACGCGCTGCCGAATGACTTCAAGGCTCTGCTGGACCGCAGAATCGACGTTGCTGGCGATGCCGGCCGGCGAGAAGGCGACGATGATGCTACCGCCATTTGTCGTCACCGAGAGATCGGACTGGCCGGCGCTGAGGCCGGTGGCAATCGCGTTGCCGAGGGTCTTCAGCTGCGTGACGGCTTCGTCGCTCTGGGCCGGATCGGTCAACGTGACGACGATCTGGTTCTGGTTGCGAACGATCGACTTCGTCTGGATATTCTTCTCACGAAGCACGCGACGGGCGTCCTGCAGGAGCGATTGCAGACGCTCACGGGTCAGGTCCGCTTCGTCGACTTCGAGAACAAGGTGCGAGCCACCGCGAAGGTCGAGACCGAGCGAAACTCGGTTGTGTGGCAACCACGAAGGCAAGCGGTCGAGCGTCGACTGCGGCAGTGCGTTCGGCAAAGCGATGAGAATGCCGAGGAAAATGATCACCGAATAGGTGAACACCAGCCATGGTGAATTACGCATGTTGTTGTTTATCCTTGATAACGCTTGAGCCTGCGCTCCTCGCGCAGGTGGCGTGTCTTTAAAGCAATGGAAAGCGCCGGATTGGCGTGCATTTATGCCGCGGCCGCTGGCGGGCCGTGCGAATCGTAAGCCTTGCCGTCGGCAGCACGAAGCTGCGGGTGGAAGGCGACGGGATATGTGGGCTCCCCGGTTGAGAGGAGCGCGATTCCAGGCGCTGCGCTTACTGCCGCGTTGCCGGAGTCAAAAGGAATATATTTGGGGGCCGCCTTGCGCTCGGCGGTTAAGATGCCGCGAACAACGTCTCGCGCACTTACCTGTGGCGGCTGGCTGTCCTTGCTGGACGAAGAAACTGAATTCGGGCCGCGCGTCGAACCGATGACGAGGTTGCCGCCGAGCAGCAGACCGAGATAGGCGAAAATGGCAACGACGAGAGAAATTGCAACGCGGCTGCCTATGCGGCGCGCGTCGAGCCTCATCTCGTAATCGTTGGGATTTTCAACCTCGTACCGGCTCAACGGCGCAAAAGTCTCTCATTCTTTATCGGGAGAAGGCGCTTCCTCAGCTACAATTGTAGCAGTCTCGGCTTCGTCTTCATAGCGCACACTGTCATGATGCACTTGGGCGAGCCGGTCAACCATGCCCATGGCGATTTCCCGTTCGCCCATGATGACGGTGTCTGCACCATATTCCTTCAGCTCGTCGACCTCGGCGTCCGAATGCGCGCGTGCGACGATCAGGATGGAAGGGTTGATGGCGCGGCCCTGCTCGGCGATGCCGCAGGCTTCGAAGGCATTGGGGATGGCGATGACGAGACTGCGGGCGCCGGCGATATTGGCAAGGTCGAGCACCTCACGCGACACCGCATTGCCGCTGATTGCTTCCATTCCCTGGTCCCGCAGTTCACCGATGCGCTTGTCGGAGTCCTCGATCACGAGGAAAGGCGTCCCGGACGATTTCAGGTTTTGGCCAACGATATTGCCCACACGGCCATAGCCGACAAGGATCGCATGCCCCCGAAGCGCCGTCGGGTGCATCTCGTCCTCCTCTGCAGCGGTCTCGTCAGCCGGTTCTGGTAGCTTCTCTGCCGTCTGTTCGGCGACAGGCTCTTCGCGCCTTGTCCGCTCCAGCATGGGACGCAGATGGTCGCAGCCGTAGAAGAGCAGCGGATTGAGGATGATCGAGATGATCGCGCCTGCGAGGATGAGGTCGCGTCCCTCCTCGGGCAGCAGGCCAAGGGAAACGCCCAGGGTTGCCAAGATGAAGGAGAATTCGCCGATCTGCCCGAGACTCGCCGAAATCGTCAGCGCCGTGCCGACGGGCTTGCGGAACAGCAGGACGATCAGGAAGGCGGCGATCGATTTGCCGATGACGATGATGAAGACGGTGGCAAGTAGCGGCAGCGGCTTCTCGATTAGGATGTTTGGATCGAACAACATACCGACCGAGACGAAGAAGAGAACCGCGAAGGCGTCGCGAAGTGGCAGGCTTTCCTGCGCGGCGCGATGGCTAAGCTCGCTTTCGGCCAGAACCATGCCTGCAAAAAAGGCGCCGAGAGCCAGCGATACGCCGAACATCTTGGAGGCGCCGAAGGCAACGCCAAGAGCGATCGCAAGGACGCCAAGGCGGAAGAGTTCACGGGATCCGGTGTGCGCGATGCGGTGCATCGTCCAGGGAATGACACGCCGTCCGAAAACCAGCATCAGCCCGACAAACAGCGCGACTTTGACCAGGGTCATGACAATGATGCCGCCGATGCCGAAATCGAGGCCGAAGAGCCGGCTGAGCGCGGCGGAAAGAGGCTCGGCCGTCGCGTGCTCCCCGCCGCCGATACTGGCAGCCGCCGGAATAAGGACGAGCGCCAGAACCATTGCGAGGTCCTCGACGATCAGCCAACCGACCGCGATCTTGCCGCGATCGGTCTCGACCAGCCGTCGCTCCTGCAGCGCCTTCAAGAGGACGACTGTCGAAGCGACGGAAAGGGCCAGCCCGAAGACGAGACTCCCTCCCGTCGGCCATCCCATAAGTGCGCCCAGTCCCCAGCCGAGCAGCGTGGCAAATCCAATCTGCACGATGGCGCCGGGAACCGCGATGCCGCGAACGGAGAGGAGATCCTTGAGGGAGAAGTGCAGCCCGACGCCGAACATGAGGAGGATGACGCCAATCTCGGCGAGTTCAGGCGCAAGGCTCTGATCGGCAACGTAACCGGGCGTATGCGGACCGACGAGCACGCCGGCGACGAGGTATCCGACCAAGGGGGGCATGCGGAGTCTGTTGGCAAGCGCGCCGAGGATGAACGCAAGCACGAGGCCTCCGACGATCGTCGAAATCAAAGGCGTATCGTGCGGCATCACTTTCTCCCGAACTGGAAATCCCGTCTAAAACATGACATATATGACCTATATCAACCAATATGGGTGGTTTGGCAACATGGGTCAAGGCGCAAAGGAAACAATTCTGACCCCGGCATTGTGTCGGGCCGCTCGCGGATTGCTTGACTGGACGCAGCTCGACCTCGCGGAGCATGCGGCCGTGTCGCGCAGTACCATCCGTGACTATGAAGGAAAACACCACGAAATTCATCGTGCAACCGAGGCGCAGCTGCGTCTCGCGTTCGAAAAAGGCGGCGTCGTGTTTGTGGAGGTCGAGGGGATGGGAACCTGTCTTGGTCTCCTGTCCGCCCCGAGATGACGGTCTACTTGCCGGCGAGGCAGGTCGGCGAAATCCCGTAAGCGAAGATCGTTTTCCCGCGATAGTAGCCTTCCACCGGCAGCCAGCTCTGGATTAGTTCGGGCGTTTGCGCGCAGTCTACCGGATGCGTGGTCACGAAGAGGACGCCGTCCGCAACTTCGCCCGGCAGGGCAAAGGCCTGCTCGTAATAGTTGTCGGGTGCGCCGGCAGGCGGCTTGGCGTAGATGCGAACGGGATCGTTTCGCAGCGTATGGAACATGTCTGCAAGGAGATCGCGGTTATCGCTGACGATGATTGGGATGGCTGACCGCCGCGCCAGCTCACCAGCCTCGCGGCTGATCGCGCTGCGACCGAGATAGCGCTTCATGATCTCGTTTCCGTTCGGCAGAACGAGCTGGTGCGCAAAGACCGCAGCCAGAGGAAACAGGAAGCTGGCCGCACCATTTATCGCAAGCGAAAGGCGTAAGCCTTTCGGCCAGAGGCGGTCAAGCAACCACACGGCAAGGATCGTTCCCGCGATGTAGGCTGTGACGCCCCAATTGGCATAGGCCTTGGCCACCAGCGCCTGAAGCGTGATCAGCAGAACGACGGGGATTGACAGCCAGATCAGCAGCGCTTCTCGCTCATTGTTCTTGCCCTTGAAGGCGCGCGCGACGGCCCAGAGCATCGCGAAGAAAACGATTGGCCCGACGACGCCGAATTGCGCCGCGAAGAATTCGAGGCCGCCGGCGACATCGATACCAAGCTTGCTCCAATGTGCGATGTTCGTGGTGTGACGGACGGTCGTGCCGTCGTGGGCAAGATTCCACCAGAGGTTCGGCGTAGCGACCGCAAGCGCAACGATGACGGACAAGAAAAAATCACGCCAGGCTATGCGCGCGCTTGGAAGCAGAATGAGCGCGATTAGCCCGCCGGGAACGACAAAGAGGATCGCATATTTCGATAGGAAGGCGCAGCCGAATGCAAATCCCATGAGAAGGGCGAGGCCTACGGAGCGCTTCTCGGTCAGGCCGAAATAGGCCCATAGCGCGGCGGTCAGGAAGAAGAGAAGCACAACATCGGTGGAAAAGAACACCGACGACAGCGCAACGCCCGGCACAGTGATGAAGGTGGCGCCGGTCCAGCCTTCGATTTTAGAGCCGACAAAGCGCTTGGCTGTCTTCATCAGCATAATCGCGGTCGCCATATGGATCAGCGGTCCGCTCACCCTGATCCAATAGATCGCGGTCGATCCCGCGAGCTCCGTCATCGCTCGAATGACCCAGGCGATCATCGGCGGCTTAGAATAGTAGCCGAAATCGAGATGCTGCGACCAGAACCAGTATTGCGCCTCATCGACGAACAGATCGGTTGTGTCGAAATGAAGGGTGATCACTCGCCAGAGCGTCACGCCAAGAATGATAAAGAGGCCAAGTCTGGCAGACATGAACGGAAGTTCCGCTGAACGCAAACACAATGGTAGAGGCGAAGTTTAGCGCGCCGGCGTGCCGGGCGCGTGTACTGGCTGGTTATGGAAATTCAAAGGACGCGCAGGGCAACCTGGCCGCGGCTCGCTTCGATCTGGTCAAGCACCGCAACGGCTACGAGAACAGCAAGTGCGAGGAAGCACGACCCCAATCCGAGAACAATCATTGCCCAATCCTTCTGACGTCATGTCACGGTTATTTCTGGGCGTATAACACAAAGCTTGCGTCGAACTTGTAGCAGCGATGCAACGCAAGCCCAGTAATTCGTGGATGGTTATTAGGGCCTGCTGGAAAGTCGACATTCATAAAATACGCATTAACCTTCAGGCAAGGAATTAACCATAAACATTGCATGACACGTCGGAATGGGAAAACTCACTCGTTCCCACCAGGCATGACGCCGCACCGCCGTACCGGTCGATCCGGAATCCATCTCATCAAGCAGCTCCGAAGCAGAATCTACTGATCGGGAGGCTTCAGGCCGCCGGCAGCCCGCCGGAGGCAAGCCACCAATCAGCAGTGCTGCCGCCGGAGCGACAGGTTAATGACGGGCTCGCGCCCGCCATGTGGTTGGGGACAGGCGTTGGGGCAGGAAATGCCATCAGATCAGGCTAGGGGCGCGCAGGCAGGCAGCTTGCGTGACCGACTGCGCTTCGCCGGTCTCGATGCCGAGCATTGCGATTTGGTTCGGCGCCATCGCGTCGATCTTCAGCAACACCTGACCGCCGGACTGCGTGATCTTTTCCAGCGGTTTCAGTCCTTTCCCGACGCTGCACGCAATTTTGAAAGTGAGCGCCAGGTCGAGCGGCTCCACGACCTGCAGTCCTCGCATTGGGATGTTTTGACGGATGCACGCTTCGACAGTCTCTATGCCGAGCGCGTGAAGGTTCTGTCCGATTCCGAAAGCAAGATGGGCCTCGACCCGCGCTGGCATGTCGCAGGCCACGGCGTCGTTCTCGAGCACGTCATCGGTGGCCTTGCGACCGAGCTGGCCGGCCGTTCCTTCCTGCCGAGCAGCCGTCGCCGGGCCAAGGAAATTTCCGACCTTATGTCGGCAATCATTCGCCTCGTGATCGTAGACGTCGAGATTGCTGTATCCCTGCGCTTCAATGCCCTGCGGGCGACCCAGCAACGCGCGCTCGCCGATCAGCGCAACAGTGACAAAGCCGAAATCACTCGCGTTTTCGCCGATGTGATCAATGGCCTTGCCGCCCGTGACCTCACGGTTCGAGCAACCGTCGAGGAAGACGGCACCCACCAGGACATCGCGCTGGCGCTCAACGGCGCGCTCGATGCCGTCCAGTCCGAGTTTCAGGCGATCGCCGAAAAGACCGCGGTTGCTGGAACATCCGTGCAGACGCTCGGCGATGCGTCGAAGCAATTCGCCGGCAATGCGTCGGCTCATGCCCAGCAATTGCTCTTCTCTGCCGCCGCGCTTGCCGATCTCTCGGAAAGCGTCCGCCACGGTGCCGCAGGCAGTCGCGCCGCCGAGCAGGCTTCGGCTTCGACACGCGCGGCAGCCGAGGAAAGCGGCCAAGTCGTCGGACGCGCAATTGCTGCTATGGCGGATATCGAACAGTCCGCCGAGAGAATCGGCCAGATTATCGGTGCAATCGACGAAATCGCCTTCCAGACCAATCTCCTGGCGCTCAATGCCGGCATTGAAGCTGCCCGTGCAGGCGACTCTGGGCGTGGCTTTGCTGTCGTGGCCCAAGAAGTGCGCGCGTTGGCGCAGCGTTCGGCGGACGCCGCGCGCGAGATCAAGACCCTTGTGAGCACAACCAAATCGCAGGTGGATGCCGGCGTCCAGATGGTCGGACGGACTCAAGATTCGATCGGTAGCATCGTTCGTCAGGTCAGTGAGATCAACACGGCGATTGCGGCGGTCGCAAATCAGGCAAGCGAGCACGCCGCTGGCCTCGATGTCGTGACGGATAACGTGAAGGGCCTTGGCGTGCAGATGACCGACAACGCGGCTTGCGCAACGCGTTCCGCTAACGGTGCGGACTACCTGCACACCGTCATCGTCGAACTTGGCCAGGCGATCCGCGAATTTCGCATTGCCCGGCAGAATGCCGAGCCCGCGCGCCCGGCACCGCTGTTATCCCCGGCCGTCGATGTCAGGCGCTCTGCCGATGTCGTGGCTGACGACGAGGACTTCGGATTTGTGCAGCCCGTCGCCTCGGTCGGAGGGCGGATTGTTTACTAACAGACCGGTATATGAGCCCTGCTCGCATTCGTTGAGCGGGAACCAGGAGACAAGGAAGAGCTGATGGCGGCAAGGAAAACTGGGAAGACGCTGAACCTGTCAGCGGTGCTTGATCTAAACGAAGCGACCTCGCTTCGTGACAAGCTTGCTTCGTTGCGCGGCAACGAGCTGGCCATCGACGCCTCTGCAGTCGAACGCGTCGGTGCATTGAGCGCGCAGGTCCTGATGGCCGCGGCAAAGACCTGGGACCAGGACAAGCTCGCCTTCACATTCAGCAAGGTTTCGGACGCATTTCAGAAAACCATGCAGCTGATTGGTGTCGATATCCACCATCTGCTCGCCAAGGAGATCCGGCAATGAAGAAAAAAGTGCTTACCGTGGATGATTCACGGACCATTCGGAACATGCTTCTCGTGACCCTCAACAACGCGGGCTTCGAGACGATCCAGGCCGAAGACGGCGTCGAGGGCCTCGAGGTCCTGGAAGAATCCAATCCTGATGTCATCGTCACCGACATCAACATGCCGCGCCTTGACGGTTTCGGCTTCATCGAGGGCGTACGCCGCAACGACAAGTATCGTGCGATCCCAATTCTGGTCCTGACGACCGAAAGCGATGCGGAAAAGAAGAACCGCGCGCGCCAGGCCGGTGCCACCGGCTGGATCGTCAAGCCTTTCGACCCTGCCAAGCTGATCGACGCCATTGAGCGCGTAACTGCTTAAACCTAGGATTTTCGCCTATGGATATGAACGAAATCAAAGAGATCTTTTTCCAGGAGTGCGAGGAACAGCTCGCCGAACTGGAATCCGGTCTTCTGAAAATGAATGATGGCGATCGCGATCCGGAAACCGTCAACGCGGTGTTCCGTGCTGTCCATTCGATCAAGGGCGGCGCTGGCGCCTTTGGTCTGGATGATCTCGTCGCCTTCGCGCATGTCTTCGAGACCACACTTGATTGCGTTCGTTCCAACAAGCTTGAGCCGACACAGGATGTCCTGAAGGTCATGCTGAAGTCGGCAGACGTCTTGGCCGATCTGACCAACGCTGCCCGCGACGGCGGCAGCGTCGATGAGAGCCGCAGCCGCGGCCTGGTGAAGGAACTGGAAGCGCTCGCCAACGGCGAGCTGCCGACGCCGTCTGCTGCCGTGGAAGCCCCGGCTGCGAAGCTGGCGCCCGTCGCCGCACCTGTTGCCGCTGCTCCGGCGCCGAAGCCGACCGACGATAGCGGCTTCCAGCCGATTCCCTTCTCTTTCGATGATTTTGGCGGCGAGGAAGAAGCCGGCTCCGATCTGCCTGCCTACGAAATCACGTTCAAGCCGCGTTCGGACCTCTATTCCAAAGGCAATGACGCGACCCTGCTGCTGCGTGACCTCTCCCGTCTCGGCGAGATGAGCTGCTACTGCAACATGGATGCGCTGCCCGGTCTCGATGATCTCGATCCGGAAGCGGCCTATTTCTACTGGAACGTGACGCTCAAGACGGAAAAGGGCGAAGACGCGATCCGTACCGTCTTCGAATTCGCCGAGTGGGATTGCGATCTGCAGATCACACCTATCGAGGCAAAGGCCGCCGCCGCCGAGGTCGAAGAATTGCCGATGATCCCGGTTCCCTTCGACCTCTCCATCCTCGATGACGGTGCTGCCGAAGTGCCGGCCGCACAGCCGAAATCCGATACCGCCGCTGCCGTTGCTGCCGCCGAGACGGCTACCAACGTCACGCAGATGGCTGCCGCCGCTGCCCGTGTCGAGAAGAAGGAATCTGCTGCCGCCGCCGCTGCAAGCGCGGCTGCCGCCGCCCAGAACAACAATGCCGCTGCAGCAAGCGCCGGCCAGACGATCCGCGTCGATCTCGACCGCGTCGACCGCCTCATCAACCTCGTCGGCGAGCTCGTCATCAATCAGGCGATGCTCTCACAGAGCGTCATCGAAAACGATACGACCGGGACGTCCTCGATCAACATGGGCCTCGAAGAGCTGCAGCAGCTCACCCGCGAGATCCAGGACTCCGTCATGGCGATCCGCGCGCAACCGGTAAAGCCGGTCTTCCAGCGCATGTCGCGTATCGTCCGCGAAATCGCCGACATGACCGGCAAGACGATCCGCCTGATCACCGAAGGCGAGAACACCGAAGTTGACAAGACGGTCATCGACAAGCTGGCCGAGCCGCTGACGCACATGATCCGCAACGCCGTCGACCACGGCATTGAGACGCCGGAGAAGCGGGCCGCCAACGGTAAGAATGTCGAGGGTACGGTTCGCCTAACGGCAAAGCACCGCTCGGGTCGCATCCTTATCGAGCTTGCCGACGATGGCGCAGGCATCAATCGCGAGAAGGTGAAGCAGAAGGCGATCGCCAACGAGCTGATTCCGGCCGATGCCAACCTAACGGACGAGGAAATCGACAACCTGATCTTCCTGCCGGGCTTCTCCACGGCAGACAAGATCTCCGACATTTCCGGCCGCGGCGTCGGCATGGACGTCGTCAAGCGCTCGATCCAGGCGCTCGGCGGCCGCATCAACATCACCTCCAGGCCGGGGCAGGGCTCCGTCTTCACCATGAGCTTGCCGCTGACGCTTGCGGTTCTCGACGGCATGGTCGTCACCGTTGCTGGCCAGACGCTGGTCGTGCCGCTGACGGCGATCGTCGAAACGCTGCAGCCGGAAGCCTCCGCGATCCACTCCTTCGGCGCCAGCCACCGCCTGATCTCGATCCGCAACAGCTTCTGCCCACTGGTCGATGTCGGTCGCATTCTGAACTTCCGTGCTACCCAGGCCAATCCGGTGGAAGGCGTTGCGCTTCTCGTCGAATCCGAAGGCGGCGGTCAGCGCGCCCTCATGGTCGATGCCATCCAGGGCCAGCGCCAAGTCGTCATCAAGAGCCTCGAAGCGAACTACACGCACGTTCCGGGCATCGCTGCTGCAACTATCCTCGGTGACGGCCGTGTCGCGCTCATCCTGGACGTCGATGCCGTCGTGGGTGCATCCCGCGGCCAAGCATTGAAGCAGGAAGTATCGCTGGCAGCGGTGGGATAAGGTTATGTCGTACGCCGTGAAAAATCTGCACGAGGGGGACCGCGAATTGATCGCGTTCCGCGTCGGGGATCAGGAGTTTTGCGTGAATATCATGTCGGTTCGCGAGATTCGCGGTTGGACGCCGGCAACGGCGATGCCGCACTCGCCATCCTACATGAGGGGCGTGATCAACCTGCGCGGTGCGGTGTTGCCGATCATCGACCTATCCGCCCGTCTCGGCATGAAGCCGGCGGTGCCCACGCAACGCCACGTCATCATCGTTGCGCAGGTTCACCGGAAGGTCGTCGGCCTGCTGGTCGATGCTGTGTCCGACATTCTGACCGTTACCGAAGACAACGTGCGGCCGACACCGGAGATCGCATCGGAACTGCAGCGCCAGTTCGCCCGCGGCATCCTGGCGATCGACAAGCGCATGATCTGCCTGCTCGAACTAGAAGCCATTTTCCCCGAGACGGAAAGCGAAGCTGCATGAATGTCCTGAGTGCAAGAGACACGCGGCAGGGAAGCCCCGACGAGGTGCTGGCGAGCGGCGAATACCCGCTGACCCGCCGCGACCTCATGGAAATTGCCGCGATGATCTACTCGGATGCGGGGATCTACCTGAACGAGACGAAGGCATCGCTCGTCTACTCGCGTCTATCGAAGCACATTCGCAATCTCGGCCTGTCGGGCTTTCGCGAATATTGCGCGCTCGTTTCGTCGCCGGCAGGTGCTGCCCCTCGTCGTGAAATGCTGTCGCATCTGACGACGAACTTCACACGCTTCTTCCGCGAGAACCATCACTTCGAGCACCTGCGCGATCATGTTCTGCCGGACCTGCTGCATCGTGCAAAGATGGGCGGCCGGGTCCGCATCTGGTCGGCAGCCTCCTCGGATGGTCAGGAGCCCTATTCGATCGCGCTGACCGTTCTGTCGATGATGCCGAACGTTGCCGACTACGACTTCAAGATTCTGGCGACCGATATCGATCCGAAGATTCTGGCGATCGCCCGTGCCGGCGCGTATGACGAAAATGCCCTCGAAACCGTCTCGCCTGCCATGCGCAAGCAGTGGTTCAGCGAGGTCGAGGTCCAGGGACGGCGCAAGTTCCAGGTCGATGACCGCGTCAAGCGTCTGATCACCTACAATGAGTTGAACCTGATGGCGCAGTGGCCGTTCAAGGGCAAGTTCGATGTCATCTTCTGTCGGAATGTGGTGATCTACTTCGACGAACCGACGCAGATGAAGATCTGGTCACGCTTTGCCGAATTGCTGCCGGAAGGCGGTCATCTCTATATCGGCCATTCCGAGCGCGTTTCCGGCGACGCCAAGCACGTCTTCGACAACATCGGCATCACCACCTACCGCTACACGACCAAGGGCGTGGGGAGGAAGGCATGAGCGCACCAGCTAAAGTTCTCGTCGTCGACGACTCTGCCACGATGCGCGGCCTGATCACTGCCGTGCTGAGCGCCGATCCGGAGGTTAGCGTCATCGGCCAGGCAGGCGACGCGCTCGAGGCGCGCGAGGCGATCAAGAAGCTCAATCCCGACGTTGTGACGCTCGATATCGAGATGCCGAACATGAACGGCCTCGACTTTCTCGAGAAGATCATGCGGCTGCGTCCGATGCCGGTCATCATGGTCTCGACGCTGACCCATCGCGGCGCCGATGCCTCGCTGGCGGCACTTGAGATCGGCGCGTTCGACTGTGTCGGCAAGCCGCTTCCGGGCGACGCACGCCCTTTCGGCGACCTTGCCGAAAAGGTGAAGGCGGCCGCTCGTTCGCAGCGGCGCCAATACACCCAGCCGGCACCGGCTGCACCGCCGCCTGCTGTTGCCGACTTCCGCGTTGGCCGCAAGATCGTTGCGATCGGTTCGTCGACCGGTGGCGTCGAGGCGTTGATTGCGGTGCTTCAGAAATTCCCGGCGAACTGCCCTCCGACGGTGATCACGCAGCATATGCCGCCAACCTTCACCAAGAGCTTTGCCGAACGCCTCAACCGGCTCTGTGCGCCGGTCGTGCAGGAAGCGACCGACGGCGCGCGTCTGGAGATAGGCAGAATCTACCTCGCACCCGGTGGCGAACGCCACCTGCAGGTTGCCAACGCCCATGCGCCTTGTTGCCGCCTCATCGAACGTGATCCCGTGAACGGCCACAGGCCGTCCGTTGATGTGCTATTCGATTCGGTTGCCGAACTGGCTGGCCGCAATGCTGTCGGCGTGATTCTGACCGGCATGGGACGTGACGGTGCCGCCGGTCTATTGAAGATGCGCCATGCCGGCGCGCGCACGCTCGGTCAGAACGAAAAGACAAGCGTGGTCTACGGCATGCCGAGGGTTGCTTACGAGCTCGGTGCCGTCGAACAACAGTTGCCGCTGAATGGCATCGGCGAAGAAATCTTGAAAATGACAGCCGCCCGAAAGGAAGGAACAGACTAATGTCAATCGCAGAGAAAATCAAAGTTCTGATCGTCGACGATCAGGTCACCAGTCGACTGCTGCTCAGCGACGCGCTGACCCAGCTCGGCTTCAAGCAGATCACCGCTGCCGGCGATGGCGAGCAGGGCTTGAAGATCATGACCCAGCAGCCGCATCATCTTGTCATCTCCGACTTCAATATGCCGAAGATGGATGGCCTCGGCTTCCTGCAGGCTGTTCGCGCCAACCCGGCGACCAAGAAGGCGGCCTTCATCATCCTGACGGCGCAGGGCGATCGTGCGCTGGTCACAAAGGCGGCGCAGCTCGGCGCCAACAACGTTCTCGCCAAGCCCTTCACGATCGAGAAGATGAAGGCGGCGATCGAAGCCGTATTTGGAGCATTGAAATGAATCTCGACGTAGCAGCCCGCCGCGTTAATATCATCCAGGGCGAATGGAAGGTCCTGAATGATCCGAATGCGGTACTGACGACCATCCTTGGATCGTGTGTGGCTGCATGCCTGCGAGATCCCGTGGCAGGCATTGGAGGAATGAATCATTTCCTCCTGCCGGGGACAGGAAACACGCCGATGACGGGCGGAGACGCCACGCGTTACGGTGTCCATCTGATGGAATTGCTGATCAACGGCCTCCTGAAGCAGGGCGCGCGCCGCGACCGCCTGGAGGCCAAGATCTTCGGTGGAGCGAAGACGATCTCGACATTCTCGAATGTCGGCGAACAGAACGCCGCCTTTGCTGTGCAGTTCCTGAAGGATGAAGGCATTCCCGTCATCAGCTCCAGCACTGGTGGTGAGCACGGGCGCAAGCTCGAATACTGGCCGGTCTCCGGGCGGGCTCGACAGTATCCGCTCACCGGTGCGGAAACGCAGAGAACTGTTGCGCTTGAGCAGCGTCCGGCCGCTCCGCAGAAACCTGTCGAAACCAGCATCGAATTCTTCTGAGGGCGAGGACCTATTAATGACTGTGAATGCAATGACAGAGCAGCCGTCGCCCGCTGAAGCCCTGCCTGATGTCCTGATGCGTATCGTCTCGGAATTGCATGACGTCGCCTATCTGATCGAGCGGATCGAGCCGCAGCTCCTCGAAGTCGGGGGCGGTGCCGAACTGCTGAACTCGCCGGAGAGTATGAAGGTCATGCAGGGAATCGATCTTGCCGTGCAGAAGACGCGCGGTCTTGCAGAGTTCATCGACACCATCACCGGCGAAATCCCGCAGGACTGGGCGGTCGATGTCGCGACGGCATTGAGCCTGGTGAAACTCAGCGAAATGCAGCGGGCGCTAGGCGGCTCCATGTATCATGGCAACGTTCAGCCTCTGGCGAAGGCAGCCGGAGACTTCGACTTCTTCTAATCCGGGTTCTACTCCGCACCTCCCCACGAAACGCTCGCACAAGTTTCGGCATCTATCGTCGAGATGAGGCAATAAGCCCGCTTTGTCTGTGACGGTCGTGCGAGAACAGAATGAATCTGTTAAATCAATTAGTTCAAATCTTTAAGAACTTCAGTTCGCTAGGGCGGAATCGCCTGCTGGCGCTGGCCGGCGTGGGCGTCGTTTCAGTCGCGCTGATCCTGGCGGCAGCCTTTTTGGTCAACAAACCCGCCCAGGAAACGCTTTATGTCGGGCTTGATACCCCTGATCTGAATCAGATCAGCATAGCACTCGCCGAAGCGAATATTGGGTTCCAGGTCGGAACCGACGGCTCCAGCATTACGGTTCCCGCCGGCACGACCGGCAAGGCGCGTCTCCTGCTCGCCGAGCGGGGTCTCCCGAACAGCGCCAATGCAGGCTACGAACTCTTCGACAATGTCGGCTCGCTCGGCCTAACCTCATTCATGCAGGAAGTCACGCGGGTTCGCGCGCTCGAAGGTGAAATTGGTCGCACGATCCAGTCGATCTCCGGCATCACAGCTGCTCGTGTTCACATCGTCATGCCCGAGGTCGGCAACTTCCGCAAAGCCGAACAGAAGCCGACAGCGTCCGTCATGATCCGCGCAAGCGCTGCCGCCGGCCGGAATGCAGCAACGTCGATCCGCCACCTTGTTGCGTCAGCCGTTCCCGGCCTCGATGTCGGTGATGTCACGATCCTCGATTCGGCTGGGCAACTGCTCGCTTCCGGTGACGAAGCCAGCAACAGTTCGCTGAACCGTTCGCTGAACATCGTTCAGAACGTCCAGGGCGAAGTTGAAACCAATATCGACAAGGCGCTCGCACCTTTCCTGGGTATGGATAACTTCCGCTCCAGCGTTACGGCCGAACTGAACACCGACAGCCAGCAGATCCAGGAAACGACCTACGATCCGGAATCGAAGGTCGAGCGCTCCATCCGGACGACGAAGGAAGCCTCTCAGTCGCAGCAGAAGCAGTCCGACAACGCGACCACCGTCGAGCAGAACATTCCGCAGGCAGCGCCCGACTCCGGCGGCGCCACCGGTCCGGAATCGCAAGACAAGTCCGACAAGAAAGAAGAACAGACCAACTACGAAATCAACAGCAAGACGACTGCTACGACGCGCAATAGCTACAAGATCGAAAAACTCTCTATCGCCGTCGTCGTCAACAAGGGCCGTATTGCCCAGATGGTCGGTGAGCCCGCGGATCAGGCGAAGGTCGACGCCTATCTCGCAGAGATGCAGAAGATCGTGGCATCGGCTGCCGGCATCAGCGCCAACCGTGGCGATGTCGTGACCGTCACGGCTATGGACTTCCTGGAGAACCAGCTTCTCGAGGAGACCGGCAGCGGCGTCCGGGTCATGGATATGCTGAGCCGCAACCTTGCGGGCATCATCAACTCTCTCGCCTTCGTCGCAGTCGCTTTCCTGGTGATCTGGATGGGCGTCCGCCCGATGATCCGCAGCGTAACGGGCAATGGTACGGCGGTCATCGGCGACACCTCGCCGGAAAGCGCGGGTCTCGAACTTCCGGATTTCGCTCCGGCAGGAGGCGTGGGCACCGGTGGTGCGCTCATGGATGGCTTCGGTTCGGACTTCGGTTTCGACAGCACCGAGGACCTGCTCAGCCTCGGCGACGACGACGGCAACTTCAATCGTCGCGTCAAGGAAGGCCCGGAACGCAAATTGGCGCGTATGGTCGAGATCAACGAGGAACGCGCCGCGAAAATCCTTAGAAAATGGGCGGTCGACAACGCCGCCGCATAAAGAAAGGCCGGGCAACCGGCCTTTTTCTTTTGCCCATGCGCTGCACAGCTATCCAGTCATATTTTACCATCGCTCGAATGCGGGCATGAAGATTTCTGAGGATAGAACTTGACAGAGGGCTGATATGACCACGCGTTTTACGCGAATCGTATTGTCAGAGTTCCCCGAATCACTTTAATTTAATAATTCCTTAACAAGCGGAATTTGTGCGCGAATCAGGGCACGAAATGCAGAAAATGTAAATCCCAAGAACTCGGAGATGGTGAATTGTGCCACCTATCGTAATCTTGGATGATTCGCGGAGAGGTCGTAATTTGTTCGGGAGCATGCGGATCAAGCTTCTGTCGTAGGTGGTTTACAGCCGCGGGGTTTTGCCAATGGACATGCATATATTGCAGGCTCTCAAGAGCGACACGCACAAGGCAAACTTCGTTGGTATAGCAGCGACAAACCTCTCTTCACGCGACGAACTGATCGCACAACTCTGCGAGATATCGAACACGGGACGGTTGCAACCCGGGCTGCGCGCACTGACGGACTATGTTGGCGCGTCGCACTATCTCTTGGCGCGAGCAGACCTGGTGCAGGAGGCTGGCCTCGACTTCGTCGTCTCCTCGGACTGGCCGTTCGATCTCGTCACCAACCTGGCGCATGCCTTCGTCGGCGGCTTCGCCCGTGCGACGGAACTCGAAAAATGCATGCTGCTCTTCCAGCCGCACTTCGCCCTCCTGCCGGATACGGCGGACGCGCCTGATGGCGCCAGCCGCCAATACTGTTCGCTGATGTTCAACATCGGCCGTTCGCGCCTGGTGCTGATGTTCCTGTTTGATGATGGGTTCATTCTGTCGCAGGAGCGGTTGCGGGATGTGGGGCTTTTGACGGCGTATTTTGCAAGCTTCCTGCAATGCGGCGCTACCAAGGCTGACCGGGACTTCGAATTGACCGATCGGGAACTGGAGTGCCTTTTCTGGATCGCCGAAGGCAAGACGAGCGACGAGATCGCGATGATCCTCGGCATCTCCCGCAATACCATCAACAACTACATCACCAGTGTCATGCGAAAAACGGCGACGAAGACTCGTTCAGAGGCCATCGCATTCGCGGTCAGGAACAATCTCGTCTAAGGGGACGGCGTTATGGGGCAGCCATCCGGTCGGTCGATGGGAAATTCGGAAATGATGCGCGGCGTGCGGGTCAATAAGGTTGCGAGTCGGTCTGATCTGTTCCCGCGCCTGATCGGCATGCAGAAGCTTGCCGATGCCCAGAACTTCGCCGTCTACCGTGTCAGTGGGGCAGGCGTTCCGGCGAAGCAACGTCTGGTTTGCGAGCTGGAGAACTGGGGCTCTTCGAACAGTGGCTTCAGCCGGGCATTCATCGACGCCCATGGCGAAGCGCTGCTTGATCATATCGAGAAGTCGCTCCTTCCGGTCGTGTGGGCCGGCGGGCTCGATCGCGCCGCTCCCCGGCCCGCAAGCATTGCTCCCTTCATGACGCGACTGAAGGACGGCCTTCTTCCGTTTTCCGGCATGGCCTTTCCGGTGCGCCTTGGCGCCGTGGGCAATGGCTTCGTTGTCTTCACGGGCGATGATCTCGAGCCGGCGAGCGACATGATTGTCGAATTGCATGCGAGGTCCTGCCAAGTCATGATCGATCTGCTCTCGCTCGACGAGCGCCGTGTGGCGGCGGCCGAAGCTCTCAGCGAACGCGAGATTGCCTGCCTGCAGCTTGCCGGCGACGGGCGCATCAGCGAAGAGATTGCGGAGAAGCTCGGCCTCTCCGTGCATACCGTCAACGCCTATCTTGGCTCGGCAACGATCAAGCTGGATTCGGTCAACCGAATCCAGGCGATCGCAAAAGCGATTCGCCTTGGATACATAAGCTGACAGGAAGGTGCCTAGCGTGCTTTAGCCCGCCAATGCCCGCAATGGCTCGACGTTATAGCGTGCGTCGCGCAGGCTCTGCTCGAGGAAAGCGGTGTTTTCGTCAGGATCCGTCGAGGGATTCTGGAAGGCGATATGGTTGATCTCAATGCCGGCGTGCGCCTCGGCAAGCGTCAGCTGCGCATAGATCGTGACGTCGCGCGGCTTGATTTCGAGGTCGATCACCACTTCCGGCTTGCCGCCCCACTCCAACGTATAGCTGCCGCCATGGCCGAAATTGACCGTGCCGGGATGGAAGAAAAGCTCGGCGGCTGACGATACCAGATCGGAAAGATTGCCGTAGTACTCGAAGCGCAGAAGAGAGATGAGGTCCGAAGCGTCCAGAAGCCGCAATTCCGTGGCCACCGGGCTGATTGCTTCAGCCAGGATTTTTTCACGCTGGGTAGAGTAGGGGCATTTTTTCATTCGGCTATCTTACCCGTTTGTTCTTGGCTTGCGTCGCGTAAACCCGATGGATGAGTTCCGCGACTGCCTTATAGAATACAGACGGTATGACACTATCGACCGAGACTTGCGCAAACATGGAGCGCGCCAGAGGCGGGTCTTCGAAAACGGGAATGCCGTTCCTTTCCGCGGTCTGTCTGATTTTCAACGCAATTAGATCCTGACCCTTGGCGACGACGACAGGCGCATCGTTCTCCTCTCGCACGTAGCGTAGGGCGACGGCAAAGTGCGTCGGGTTGGCAATCACGAGCGTCGCGCGATCGACGTTGGCGATCATGCGGCGGCGGGCGCGGTCGCGCATCACCGAGCGCTGGCGGCTTTTGACGAAAGGATCGCCCTGCGACTGCTTGTTTTCTTCCTTGACTTCGTGCCGCGTCATCTTCAGTTCGGTGAACCAGTGATAGCGCGTCCAAAAGAAATCGGCAATCGCCACGACAGCGGTAGCGATCAGGACAACGATCGTAATCTTCTGCATCGACGTCATCATGCGCGTGAAGATCGTCTGCGGATCGGAGAACATCGCGTCGATTGCGTTGAAGTATTCGCTCTTCAGCACGAAGAACATGACGACGCCGACGATGACGATCTTCGTCAGCGATTTGCCGAACTCGACGAGGCCAGGCAGGCTGAACAGCCGCGACCATCCCTTGGCGAGCGAAATACGCGAGTACTGCGGCCGGATACGTTCGAGCACCGGCGTCGGAAGGTTTTGCGAGATGGACGCGGCGACGCCGAATACCATGAACAGGATGAAGGCCGGCGCAAGCAATGCTGCCGAGACCCAGCCCAGGTGAACGAACAGGGAAAGCGCGTCAGGTCCGGTTTCGAGCTTCCATTGGTCAGGCTGTTCGAAAATGTCCTTCAGCGCCTCGCCAACCTTGCTGAGTCCCTCCGGCAGGAAGAAGATGATGTAGACGAACGTGGCAAGCACGGTGGCAAAAAGCGGCACCTCGCGCGAAAACGGCACATTGCCTTTCTCGGCAGCGTCGCTTTTCTTTTTCGCTGTCGGGTCTTCTGTTTTGCTGTCCTTGTCGTCGTCGGCCAAGGCCGAGGCCCTCCATCAAAAGAAACGGCCGCGCCAGAGCGCGGCCTTTCTGGAAGGGTATCTCCCTTTTGCCGCCGCGATCAACCACGGCGGTAGGGAGAGGGCGCTTCGTACACAACAACAGCGGCTCAGGCTGCAGCCGAACCTTCGCCCTCGGTTTCCTTGAGCTGGATCTGACCGGAATTTGCCAGGCGAATCGCTTCCTGGGCAATGGCGCGCCGCGCGATCGCGATTTCGCGCGGATTGATGCCGACTGTTCCGCTCTGCAGATCCGATTCGATCATGCGGCGCTGGCGCGGGCTGATTGAGGCGAGCACCGCCTCGCGCATTTCGGCCGCCGAGCCGCGCAATGCCATCGTGAGGATGTCGGACGAGATATCGTTCAGCAGCATCACGCGGCTGCGCTGCGGCATGAGCATGAGGTCGTCGAAGAGGAAGATCTTCGGCCGGACCTTGTTGACCGATTCGCGGCTGATCGATTCAAGCGAGGTGAGCAGGGTATCGACCTGCGGCTTGTCCATCTCGTTCATCAACTCTGCAACCTTCGTCGAGCCGATCGAATTCTTCTCGGCGTCGATCTCGGCCAACAGGGTCATGACCTGCTTCTCGATGATCTGTGCGGCCTTGGGGCTGACGGACTTGAGATTGACGGTACGGTTCATGATGTCCGCGCGGCGCCCGTCCGGAATCTGCATCAGGACCTTGGCGCCGAACGAGGAGGGCATCATGGAGAGAATGTAGGCAACTGTCTGCGGATGCTCGCGCAGGAGGAACTTGCCGATGAAGGCCGGGTCGCCTTCGCCGAGGCGGTCCCAGATCGACGTCTCGTAGGCCTGGAAGGTCGTGCGACGGCCGAGGAGGCTGTCGACTTCGTCAGGCGTCAGGCCCTCTTCAAGGATGCTTTCGATCGCCTTGGCGTTGTCCATAAGACCGGCGCCTTCGGTGAACAGATCCTCGAATTCGGCGACAAGTCCGAGCAGTTCATCCGGCGGAATGGCGCGTAGCGTTTGCGCCGAGCCGATGATCGTCTGCAGCTCGGCCTGCGTGAAATACTTCAGCAGCCTGCCGGCGACCCCTTTCCCCATAGCGAGGAGAACGGCCGCCGCCTTTTCAGCCTGGGTCAACGGTTTCTCGGCAAGAGCGCCGCCGAAATCGTCAAAGTCCATCATGGTCTAACCTCTCCGTCCCTGCACCGGGATCAGGCTTTTTTCGTACTCAAAACTTCTATCAGCTTCACGCCGAAACGCGTGTCGTCGTTTTCCAGAACGGTGATCTCACCGCGCGCGATCTTGCGGCCGTTCACCATGATTTCGACCGGCTCGCCGATCTTCTTGTCGAGCGCGATGGTCGCGCCTTCGTTCAGGTTCATCAGGCCGGCGACCTGCATGCGGCTGCTGCCGAGCATGATCTGAACGTCGATCGGGATGTCCATGATCAGGTCAAGGTTCGACTGCATGGCGCTGCCAAGCGGCGCCGGTTCGGAAGCGACCGCACCGAAGGAGGTGTCGCCGAAATCGGCAGAGCCGCCAAAGTCGGACGTTGCACCGAAATCGCTGCCACCGAACGCAGGCTCCTCGGCCGCGTCTTCGAAATCGCCGCCAAAGGTGGACAGGTCAGTGCTGCCGCTGAAGGCGTCGCTCTCGTCGGCGAAGTCGGGCAGGCCGCCTTCCGCGTCAGTCTTCAGGACGCCGCGCAGGTCATCGATGGCCTGATCGAGCTCGGCCTCGTTGCCCGGGAGCTCCATTGAAAGGTCGCTGGTCTTGGGTGTCTTCTTCGTCGCCATGAAATCACTATTCCAGTTGAAACTTGCCTCAAGCTGCCGTGCGGCAGCCCGGTTGGAAAATGGGCTAATTCATCAAGTGGCGGATGAGCTCGTCATCCGAGTTAATCGTATCCTTTACCCGGACGGTATAATTCTCGCCCGAGCGCCCAAACTCGCAGACGTACAATTCCTTGCTGTTGGCACTGACTTCGACACGGACGTCGCCGCGATCGTAGAAGGGAATGACGTCACCAGCCGCAAGCTTCGAAATGGTCCTGAGCGTCAGGTCCTGCAGACGGATCTTGGCGTTAAGCGTTACCTGCGAACGGCGCACCTGCTCGCTGAGCTGATCGGTCCATTCGGACGACTTGGCAGGCTGCCCCTTGGCCTTTGGAGCCGCCACGCTCGTCTTCAGCAGAGCAGCCTGGGGAACGATCAGCGAGAAATCCGAGGTAATGCCGGAAAGCGTGATCGACATGTTGATCGCGGCCGCAAACTCGTCGGGCTTGTCTTCGGCCGGCTTGGCACGCGTTTCGAACGCATAGGGGAGCTCTAGGGCCGGCTCGAAGCCGCCAGGCGCGTTCACCGCCGAGCGAAGAACATTGGCGATCTTGTCGAAAACCATGACCGCAAGCTCGAGTTCGATCACGGACAGCAGGCGGTCGGCCGGCTGCTCGACGGTCTCGGCTGCCGCCCCCAGCAGGTGCTCCATCAGCGTGATGACGAAGCTGTTGCCGCAGGCCAGCGTAATATTCTGCGACCAGTTGCGGAGTGTTGCGTTAACGAGCGTCACGTTGCCGCCGAGATCGGCGACGAGGTCGTTCTTATGTCCGCTGTCGCAGCCGAGATAGGCGACCTCGACATCGAGATTGGTCTCGCTTTTGATGATGTCGGGCAGGAAGACAGTGTAGACATCGCCGAAGGCGCCGCAGATCTTCTCGATGGTGGCCTTGTCGCCGAGCCTGCCGGTCAGCTTGGCAAGCAGGGCTTCGTCCATAAGGGGGGTCTTGAGGGTAGCGTTCATGATCCTTTACGCCGCCTTGTTCTCGCCGCCGGGGTTCATCATTTCCTGCTCGACCGCGTCGATCGAAGGACGCTCATAGGCCGAGATTGTCTTGCGACCATACTCGAGAGCAACCTGCGGCACGGAGCCGTTCATGTAGGCAAGCAGCGTCTGCTTGACGATGACGTAAAGGCGATGCTGCTTGTTGCGGACGATTTTGATCTGGGAAACGATCGGTGAACATACGCAATAGGACAAGAGAATGCCGAGGAAGGTGCCGACGAGCGCCGAGCCGATCAGGTGGCCGAGAACCTCAGGCGAATCGTTAATGTGTGCCATCGCCTTGATGACGCCGAGAACGGCGGCGACGATACCGATGGCGGGGAAGGCGTCGCCCATCGTCTGGATGGCGTGATAGGGCTTCATCTTGTCGTGAAGGATCGTGTTGATCTCTTCGTCCATCAAAGCCTCGATTTCATGCGAGCGGGCATTGCCGATGATGATCAGGCGAACGTAGTCACAGATGAATGCCGTCAGTTCCTTGTTCTTGAGGATCGTCGGAGCGGACTGGAAGATCGATGATTCGGCCGGATTGTCGATATGCGCCTCGATCTCGTTGCGGGACTTCGTACGAAGGTCGCGCATCAGGGAATATAGAACACCAAGCGTATCGAGATAATTCCGTTCCTTCGGGACGGTGTGCTTGAACGCTTCACCAAGCGCCTTGCCGGAATCCTTCACCACCTTCATCGGGTTGCCCATGACGAAGCTGCCCAGGCCGGCGCCGCCGATGATGACGAGCTCGAAAGGCTGCCAAAGCGCCTCCACATGGCCGCCCATCGCCATGAAGCTGCCGATGATGCAGCCGCAGGTAATCACAAATCCGATAATGATATTCATCGTCAGTCCAAACCTGATCGTTATTTTCAACCCAAGGGATAGGGCTGCTGGCTTGCGTGAGGCTGATGATTGGCCCTGCAAACCCGAGCTTTCCATGCCAGCTTCGCGCAAGCATTTGCTGTCAGCTTATTGGTGACGAATGGGCATCCGTGCCTGTTTCTGAGATGCCGCCTCAGCGAGATCCGTGGTCCAACCGACTGCAAACACCCGGATTTCGTACCGTTCATCGCCAATGCAGGAGCCTATCGGGATGCAATCCGGTCTTTATGTTTCGTTGTCGTCGCAGATCGCACTCGAACGTCGCCTCACCACCATCGCCGACAACATGGCGAACGTGAACACGACAGGCTTCCGCGCGACGGAGGTGAAGTTCGACGAGATGCTCGGTGAGACCGGCAATAAGATCAACGCCAAGATTGCCTATGTTTCACAGGGCAACGACTATCTCTCGGGTGACAGCGGTGAGCTCCAGCACACCGGAAACATGCTCGACTTCGCGATCAAGGGCGATGCCTGGTTCTCTGTGGAAACGCCGGCCGGCAAGGTTCTGACCAAGGATGGCCGCTTCACGATGAAGGAAAACGGCGAGCTGATTTCGGTCCGCGGTTATCCGGTTCTCGATGCCGGTGGTGCGCCGATCACGCTCAACACGGCCGCTGGCGAACCGAAAGTCGGCGCTGACGGATTGATCTATCAGGACGGCAGACAGGTCGGCTCGCTGGGTCTCTTCGAGGCCGATATCAGCAAGGGCTATCTGCGCTACGAGAACAGCGGCATCATGACGACCGAGCAGCCGCGTGCCGTCACCGATCGCTTCAATGTCGGTGTTCAGCAGGGCTACCTGGAAAATTCCAACGTCAACGCCATGCGCGAAATCACGCAGCTGATCGAAGTCAATCGCGCCTTCGAGAGCATGACGTCGCTCTCGAAGGACAGCGAGGCCTCGTTCAGCGAAGCGATCAAGACGCTCGGCGGCAGCCGCTAGCCGAGGTCTGACGCATGAGCCAAACGCCGCTCACTGAAGCCGATCTCTCGCCGAAGCTCGCGCACCTTGCCGGGCTCGTCTCGCGCTATTCGAATCCCGAACTCTTGGTCGCGCCCGGCGGCCATGTCCAGACAATAGCCGCCGGCCACTACACGGTCACGGGGCTGTCGCGTCAGGTGCGCCTGGGCGAATTCGTGGCGCACAAATCGTCGACCGGCATCCACCTCGGTGAGGTCGTCCGCGTCGAGCCTGAACTGACCTACGTCTGCCCAATTGAGCCGGGCGAGCCGATCGGCATCCACGACACGGTGATCCGCAAGGGTGCGTTCCGCATCTCGCCATCCGAAAGCTGGTGCGGCCGCACGATCAACTCGCTGTGCGAGCCGATCGATGGGCTGGGTCCGATCGTCGAAGGGCTCGGCCGCCGCTCCATTTCGAACACCGCTCCACCATCCATGACGCGAAAGCGCGTGGAGAAAGGCTTCAAAACAGGCGTTCGCGCCATCGACATTTTCTCGCCGCTCTGCCTTGGGCAGCGCCTCGGCATTTTCGCCGGCTCGGGCGTCGGCAAGTCGACACTGCTCTCCATGCTGGCGCGCGCCGATGCCTTCGACAAGGTCGTGATCGCGCTGGTCGGCGAACGTGGCCGCGAAGTGCGCGAGTTCATCGAGGATACGCTTGGCGCCAACATGAGGAAGGCGATCGCCGTCGTCGCGACGAGCGACGAGAGCCCGATGCTGCGCAAGATGGCACCGCTGACGGCCGTCACCGTCGCCGAGCATTTCCGCGACCAGGGCGACAACGTGCTGCTGATCGTTGACAGCGTCACACGGTTTGCCCATGCCATACGAGAAGTCGCGACCGCATCCGGCGAGCCGCCGATCGCGCGCGGCTATCCAGCTTCGGTTTTTACCGAGCTGCCGCGCCTGCTGGAGCGCGCAGGTCCCGGCCCCCAAGGCACGGGGACCATCACGGCGATCATTTCGATCCTGGTTGATGGCGACAATCACAACGACCCGATCGCGGATTCGACGCGCGGCATCTTGGACGGCCACATCGTCTTGCAGCGCAGCCTCGCGGAGGAGGGGCGCTATCCACCGATCGATCCGCTTGCCTCGATCTCGCGTTTGGCGCGCAAGGCCTGGACTCCGGATCAGGAGAAGCTCGTGTCTCGCCTGAAAACGCTCATCCACCGCTTCGAGGAGACACGCGACCTTCGCCTGATCGGCGGCTATCGTCCAGGCGCCGACCCTGATCTCGACATGGCGGTCAAGCAGGTACCGATTATTTACGATGTTTTGAAACAGTCGCCTGGCGACGTCGATTCGCAGGATGCCTTTGCCGATTTGGCCGGCGCCCTGAAGGCGGCGGCCGGCATCGGCGGCCAGCCGAATATCCGCAGATAGAAAGGCGCGACGTGAACGATTTCGATGACGATGAGAAGATCGCCCCGCTGAAGCCTCTCCGGCGCAAAACCATCTTTCTCGACCGTGCCCTGACAATTGCCGGCCTCGTCCTGGCAGGAGCGTCCGCGTTCTTTCCGTGGTACGTCTTCTTCAACGAGGACAAGTTCGGCATCAATGTCGCGCAGGGCGACCGGACGCGCGACCTTCCGGACTGGCCGGCGCGGAACGTCTTCAGTGTCTCGCCGCTGGCGATGGCCAACAAGAACCAACACGAAAAGAAGCCCGAGATCCCAGTCGATCCGCTGACGACGGCGACGGTCTCCACCATCGGCAAGGAAGACGACAACGGGCCGCCGGCCGAAGAGCAGCCGTTTCCCGGCAAATCGGGTTTTCGCCTCCTCCATGTGGCAAACGGTCGTGCCCTGATCGAAGACACATCAGGGATGTACGTCGTGCGTGTCGGATCCATTCTACCGGACGAAAGTCGGCTGGCGACACTGGAGGAACGCGATGGCAAATGGGTCATCATCACCTCCAAGGGCGATGTCTACCAGCACAATTGAGTGCCTGCCGCCACGCAGCGAATCAGCCGAAGGCTCCACCGGATACGGTCGGAGCCTTCTTCGCATTCTGGAGGCAGTGGCCAACAAGGTCCGGATTTTCGCACCGCATTCTCCGTAAGTCTGACGCAAGATTACCGCCGTAGGTTCGCCTCAGCAAAAACGGAGAGTTCCCATGCAACCGATTCAACTTTTCGACTTGGCCTCGCGGCAGGCCGAATGGCTGACGATCCGTCAGGAGGTTGTTGCCGGCAACATCGCGAACGCGAACACGCCGAAATATCGCGCCAAGGATATCACGCCCTTCCAGGCTGCCCTCGATAGGTCGGATATCACGATGGCGCGCACCAATGCTGCGCACCTGACCGGCAACGATCTGGGTACGAAGAGTGACATCGACGTCAAGGATGCGGCTCTCGATCAGGAGATCGGCGTCCAGGAATCCGGCAACACGGTCGGCCTCGCCGAGGAGCTTTCCAAGTCCGGTGAAATCAAGCGTCAATACGATTTGAACACCTCGCTGGTGAGCTCGTTCAATCGGATGATGCTGATGACGGTGAAGAGCTAAGGTCATGGATCCTTTATCAGCAGCACTCAAAATCGCAGGATCGGGACTGGAGGCGCAATCGACGCGCCTGCGCGTCGTGTCCGAAAACATTGCCAACGCCCGCTCGACCGGCGACACGCCCGGCGCCGATCCCTATCGCCGCAAGACGATTACCTTCGGGGAAGCCGTGGATCGCGCCAATGGCGTCACCACGGTCAACGTCAAGAAGCTTGGGGAAGATGAATCGAAGTTCATTACCGAATACGACCCCAGCAATCCGGCTGCGGACGAAAAGGGCGTCGTCAAGCTACCGAACGTCAACGTGCTGGTCGAGATGGCCGACATGCGGGAAGCGAACCGCTCCTACGACGCCAACTTGCAGACCATCAAGCAATCCCGCGACCTGATCTCGGCAACGATCGATCTACTGAAGAGCCAATAATGATCAACAACGTCAATAGTGTCAGCTCCCTGTCGATGACCCGCGGCCTTGCTGCCATCGACCAAGACAACTCCACGGCCTCCTCCGCTGCAGAAAGCGCGGCAAACGACGGCGGTTTCGGCGCGGTTCTCAGCAATGTTGCGACCGGAGCAGTGAGCACCCTGAAGAACGCGGAAAGTATGTCTTTCGCCGGCATCAAGGGCACCGCCACGACACGTGAAGTCGTCGATGCCGTCATGCAGGCGCAGCAGACCCTTCAGACCGCGATCGCCATTCGCGACAAGGTTGTTTCGGCCTTTCTCGACGTCACCCGGATGCAGATGTAATTGATTTAAGGACGAAGCCATGAGAGCGCTTGCCATTGCTGCAACGGGTATGGATGCCCAGCAGACCAATCTTGAAGTCATCGCCAACAACATCGCGAACATCAACACGACCGGTTTCAAGCGCGCTCGCGCTGAATTCACCGACTTGCTGTATCAGACCGAGCGCGCTAAAGGCGTTTCCAACCGCGCGAACCAGTCGATCGTACCGGAAGGTGCAAATATCGGTCTCGGCGTCCAGACGTCTGCCGTCCGCAACCTGCACATCCAGGGCGAACTTTCGCAGACCGGCAACGACCTCGATGTGGCCCTGATCGGCCGCGGCTTCTTCCAGATCCAGGCGCCGGATGGCACCACGCTCTACACCCGCGCCGGCGCATTCAACAAGAACGAGACCGGCCAGATCGTCACCGTGGACGGCTATCTTGTGGCGCCGAACATCACGATCCCGCAGGGCTCGACGCAGGTAACGATCAGCCGCTCGGGCGAAGTTTCTGCGAAGCTGCCGGGCAACACCGATCCGACCGTGCTCGGCCAGCTGCAGATCGCCGACTTCGTCAACGAGGCCGGTCTTCAGCCGCTCGGCGACAACCTGTTTCAGCAGACGCCGGCCTCCGGCGATCCAGTTGTCGGTACGCCCGACGAAGAGGGATTCGGCTACATGAAGCAGGGCTACCTCGAATCGTCGAACGTCGATCCGGTGAAGGAAATCACCGAGCTGATATCGGCGCAGCGCGCCTATGAAATGAATTCCAAGGTCATCACCACCGCCGACGAAATGGCCTCCATCGTCAGCAAGAACCTGAAGTAATCGGGAAGGGCCGAAACATGATGTTTTGCCGGGTCAAAGGTATCCTCGGATGGGTGGCAGCTGCCGCCGTTGCGATCACCGCATTTGCCGCGCCACAGGCAGCAGCCGCTGCCGGCATGGGCTATGCGGTTGTTCCGACAACAACCATTTACCCCGGCGAAACCGTTTCCGGCACCCAGCTCCAGGAAGTGGAAGTGACCAATCCCAACCTAAAGGGCGATTATGCAAAGTCGATCCGCCAGGTCGAAGGGATGATCTCGAAGCGCACGCTCCTGCCGGGACGCACGATCTCGGTCTCGGCCCTGCGAGAGCCCTATACCGTGACGCGCGGCTCGTCGATCCGGCTGATCTTCACGCTCGGCTCGATGACGATCTCGGCAGCCGGGTCGCCGCTTGAAGACGGCATGACGGGCCAGCTCATCCGCGTTCGCAACATGGATTCCGGTGTGATTGTCAGCGGCACCGTGCTCGCCGACGGCACCATACACGTGGCCGCAAAATGAAGATGTTTTTCCGCCTATTCGTAGCCCTCGCGTTTCTGTCCCCGAATGTCTTGGCCGTCGCGCCTGCTGCGGCCATGAACTCGCGCATCAAGGACATTGCCTCCCTGCAGGCGGGACGTGACAACCAGCTGATCGGTTACGGTCTTATCGTAGGCCTTCAGGGAACCGGCGACGGCTTCCGCGCCTCGCCGTTCACCGAGCAGTCGATGCGCGCGATGCTGCAGAACCTAGGCATCTCCACGCAGAGCAGTCAGTCCAACGCAAAGAATACGGCGGCCGTCATGGTCACGGCCAATCTGCCGCCCTTTGCCAGCCCCGGAAGCCGTATCGACGTGAACGTCAGTTCGCTCGGCGACGCGACATCGCTGCGGGGCGGCACACTGATCATGACATCGTTGTCGGGTGCCGACGGCCAGATCTACGCGGTCGCGCAGGGCTCCGTCGTGGTCTCGGGTTTCACCGCGCAAGGCCAGGCCGCAACGGTCACCGAGGGTGTGACGACCGCCGGGCGAGTGCCGGGCGGCGCCATTATCGAGCGCGAGCTGCCGTCACGCTTCAAGGATTCCGTTAATCTCGTTCTGCAGCTACGAAACCCCGATTTCTCAACGGCCATCCGCATCGCCGATGTCGTTAACGGTTATGCTTCCGCTCGCTTCGGCGGCCCGGTGGCAGAGGCGAAGGACGCGCAAGAAGTCATCGTCCAGAAGCCGAGAACGGCAGACCTCACGCGCCTGATGGCCGATCTTGAGAACCTTGTCGTCGAGACGGATACGCCGGCGAAGGTGGTGGTGAACGAGCGAACCGGCACAATCGTTATCGGCGCCGATGTGCGCGTGTCGCCTGTTGCCGTCAGCTATGGTACTTTGACTGTCCAGGTGACCGAGACACCGCAGATCATTCAGCCCGAGCCATTCTCGCGCGGCGTGACCGCGGTTCAGCCGCAGACCGACATCGCTGCGCAGAAGACCGGCGGCAAGGTGGCGCTGCTGAATGGACCTGACCTCAGGACACTCGTGGCCGGTCTCAACAATATCGGCGTCAAGCCGGATGGCATCATCGCTATTCTCCAGGGCATCAAATCAGCCGGCGCGCTGCAAGCGGAGCTCGTCCTGCAATGATGAAGACCATGGCTTTGTCAGACTTGCTCCAGCGGCTTGCACTGCCTGCAATTGCCGTCGTGGCGCTGTCCATTCCCGGCGCCTTCGCGCAGGAGCAGCCGGCGCCGAAGGGGGAAATGACCTCTCAGGAGGAGATCAAGCAGTTCTGCACGAACATTGCCGATCCTGCTCGCGACCAGCGTTACCTGCTGCAGAAGCAGGAGCTCGAGAAGCTCCGCGCCGACGTCGATTCGCGCATCGCTGAGATGAACAAGCGCAAGGAGGAATATCAGGACTGGCTGAAGCGCCGCGACGATTTCCTCAAGCAGGCCGAAGCGGGCCTTACCGATATCTATAAGAAAATGAAGCCGGACGCGGCCGCATCGCAGCTGCAAGAGGTCAAGATCGAAGTGGCGGCGGCCGTCATCATGCGGCTGAACCCCACGCAATCGAGCCTGATCCTCAACGAGATGGATCCGCAGAAGGCCGCGGTCATCGCCAACATCATCGCCAGCGCGTCCGATCCCAATACGTCGAAGGACCCCTCATGAACAAGCGTTTCCCGGTCGCGATCGCCGCCGTCGCCCTCCTTGCAGGCTGCGCATCTCCGCAGGCTGTCAATGAGGTCGGTCGTGCGCCGGCCATGAGCCCTATCGGCAGCGGTCTCGCTTACGGCCAGACGCCGCAGATGGCGCTTTATCCGAAGCAGCCGCGCCAGGTCGCGCAGGGCTATTCTCTCTGGAGCGATTCTCAGGCCGCCCTCTTCAAGGATGCCCGCGCTCTCAACGTCGGCGATATCCTGACCGTCGATATCCAGATCAACGATAAGGCGAAGTTCGAGAATGACACCAGCCGCAGCCGCACGAATTCGAGCGGCCTGAATTGGGACGTCGACGCGAACGTCATGGGCTGGAATCCGACATCCAAGACCGATGTGACCTATGGTTCCGACACGAGCACCGACGGCAAGGGCAAGATCGACCGTTCCGAAACGCTGAAGCTCATGGTCGCCGCCGTGGTCACCGGCATCCTCGAGAACGGCAACCTCGTGATCAGCGGCTCCCAGGAAGTCCGCGTCAACCAGGAGATCCGCATTCTCAACGTCGCCGGCATCGCTCGTCCTCAGGATGTCAACGCAGACAATCAGATTTCCTACGAGAAGATTGCTGAAGCGCGCATCTCCTATGGCGGTCGTGGCCGCCTGATGGAAGTGCAGCAGCCGCCGCGCGGCCAGCAGCTCGTCGATCTCTTCTCGCCGCTCTGAGGCAGGACACCATGGCAGACACAGAAGCCGCAGAAGGCCAGCCGAAAAAGACGTCGGCCGCAATAATGACCATAGCCGGGCTCGCGATCCTGACGCTGCTCGGCGCCGGCGGCGGCTGGGTGGTCGGCGGCATGGTCGCACCCAATATCAAGGGCGCCGAGGAGGCGGAGCAGGCCAAGGCGGACGAGGCGGCGCAGAAGAAGGAGGGTGAGGCAGGCCTGCCTCACATTTCGACCGAGGCCAACAATGTCGTTCAACTCGAGCCAATCACGTCCAACCTCGCCTATCCGTCGGAAAACTGGGTTCGTCTGGAAGTAGCCCTGCTGTTTAGCGGCCCGCCCGACGTGAAAATCGCAGAGGATATCCATCAGGATATTCTCGCCTATGTCCGCACTGTTTCGCTGCAGCAGATCGAAGGGCCACGGGGCTTCGAATATCTTAAGGATGACATCCAGGAGCGTGTTGACCTTCGCGCGCAAGGCCGCGTATCGAAGGTCATGTTCAGGACCTTCGTCGTCGAATGATTCGATTCCTATTGCTGTTCGCTGCCATGATGGCGGCACCGGAGCTGGCGCATGCGCAGCAGCTCCCGACAAACCTGTTGAACTTGCCGGTCGACGGTTCGGTCGCGGCATGGATCATCAGAACATTCGGCCTGTTGACCGTTCTTTCGGTCGCGCCAGGCATCCTGATCATGGTGACGAGCTTCCCGCGCTTCATCATCGCATTCTCGATCCTGCGGTCGGGAATGGGCCTGTCTTCCACGCCCTCGAATATGATCCTCCTGTCGCTCGCGCTGTTCATGACCTTCTACGTCATGCAGCCGACCTTCGATCAGGCATGGCAGACCGGCGTTCAGCCGCTCCTGTCGAACCAGATCGACGAGCAGCAGGCGGTGGCGCGCATCGCCGAGCCCTTCCGGACGTTCATGGCGGCCAATACGCGTGACAAGGATCTGGCGCTTTTCGTGGACCTAGCGAGGGAGCGCGGCCAGAGCGTCGAGACCGAAGAAAAGATCGATTACCGTGTCCTGATTCCCGCTTTCATGATCTCGGAGATCCGGCGCGGCTTCGAGATCGGTTTTCTGGTTGTTCTTCCGTTTTTGGTCATCGACCTGATCGTTGCCACCATCACTATGGCGATGGGCATGATGATGCTGCCGCCGACATCGATTTCCTTGCCGTTCAAGATTCTCTTCTTCGTGCTGATCGACGGCTGGAACCTGCTGGTCGGAAGTCTTGTCCGCTCCTTCCATTGAGCAGTACCTCCATTTAGCGCTACGCACCATGGCGTAAAAAAACCGCCGGTGAAAGCCGGCGGGTTCTAAATGCCTCGGAGTGCTCCCTAGTCAAAACTGAAGAACGGTTCGGTACGGGGCGGCAGGGCCGGAACGTCGATATGGTCCGGTTCCTGCCCGAGTTTCGCGCGCTCTACCATCATTTCGTAGGCCCTTTCGAGATGCAGGGTGAAACGTTCAGCGTCAAACAGTGGCATGATGCCGGCATTGTCCCTGATGCGCCGCTTGTATTCAGCGATGCGGTCGGGGGCGTTCGCGAGCTCGACAGCCATGTCTTCATAGGCCTTGATGTCGCTGGCTACCAGTTCCGGCAGGCCTATCGCGTTGAGCAAGCTTTCGCTGACGCGAGAGGCAAAATTGGTACCCTTGACGGTCAAAACCGGCAGGCCACCCCAGAGCTGCTCGGAGGTGGTCGTGTGACCGTTGACCGGGAAGGTGTCGACGCCAAGATCGGCCACTTGTTGGCGATCGATGTGCTCTTCGTAGGACACGCGCGGGCAGAAGATCACTCGATCCGATTCCAGCCCTCTTTTGTTCATGTAATTGAGCAGGTTGGTCTGGGTGCGTGGCGACGAGAGCATTAGCCAAAGCACGCTGTTTGGCGCGCGCTTCAGGATGTTGCACCAGACGTCGAGTATCGCCGTGTTGATCTTGCGGTTTGCGTTGAACGAAGCAAAGACAAATGCTCCCTCCGGCAAACCCACTTTGGCACGTGTCGTTGGCCTTGGTTTCGGACGATTGGCGGGGTCGTTGGGCTGATAGCAATCCGGCATGCGCACCAGCTTCTCGTAATAGTTCGCTTCGCTGGTTTTCGGCAGCACGAACCGATCGCCGATGGCATAATCAAGGTCGACGTCAGTCACGCTGCCCGGGAAACCAAGCCATGTTGCCTGCAGCGGAGCGCCGCCATAGTTCAGTATTCGGGATCGACCGCCAAATGTGTGTCCCTTGAGGTCGACCAGAATGTCGATTTGCCGCTCCCGGATAGCCTTGGCGGCTTCCTCGTCCGTCATGTCTCGCACGATGCACACGTCACCCCATTGTGAGCGATCGACCGTGCCGGCCTCATGTTCCAGGTACTTCTCCTCGGTATGGCAGAAGAGCGTTATTTCAAATTTGTCCCGGTCGTGCAGCTCCAGAATACGGCGCAGTAGCTTCATGGTTGCGTGTCCGGCCCAGAAGTCAGACGAAAGATATCCGATGCGGATCTTCTCGCTCCAGGCGTGGGGAACGGCTCTTCGTCGCGCTGCCGCTTCTCTCAATGGAAGGGACGGATTGTGAGAAGCGAGGGCATTGAGCGCTTCGTCACTGCACCAGTGAAGATTGTAGAAGGGATTGTCTCGTTCCAAGGCGCTGTGGTCGCCCCCATCGAGCATTTTCTGCACCGGCAGGAATTCCTTGGCGACGAGCTCGAAGTCGCAGACCTCGCGGGCGAAGACGAGCTTGAGCAGTCGGAGCGGCATGATGTCGGGAAACTTCTTGAACAGATTATAGACGAGCGTCTCGTTCGTCGCGTCCAGAATGTCGTCGCTGAGGAGTCGCACTGCAAGGCGGGCATGGTCGGCATTGCTGCTCTCGGAGATCACCTTGCGGTAGGGGCTCACGAGGTCCTTTCGGCCTTGCTTGAGGTGGATAGAGGCAAGAACGCAGGCGAGATCGGCGTCTGAGCGGGCAAGCGTCATGACGCGCAAGGCCTGGAGCAAGGCTTGCTCTTCGTTGCCGCACGCAAAATACAGAAGCGCGGCTTCGCGGGTATAGGGCGATTCCTTGTTGCTATCGAGTTCGCCGGCAAGCGCATATGCGCTTGCCGCTTCCGATTTGAAGCCCAACTTGAGAAGGTTTTTGGCTAGGAGAACGTAGGTTTTGACGTCCTGCTGCGTGTTGATGAGTTTGTTCAGGACTTCAAGCGACTTGAGATATTGTCCCTTCTGATAGTCCTTCGACGCCGCCGCAAACGAAATATTCGTATTCAAGAGCCCACTCCATCCGGAACTTCTTCAACGAGCGTCGTGGCCAATCGTGCGCTGGCCTACATCACACCCCAGTTTGCACCATCTAGGCACGCCAAGCTTGCTTGAAGCCGGTGTGCAGTCCTGCTGCAAGGTGTTCGAAGATGTTTGGAGACTGTTAACCACCGGCTCCATTCGACGCCGTTTCGCCAGCCGTTTTAATGAGTTGGCAATGAATGGGTGCAAGATTGCCTCTCGACATGACGGGTTTGGTTGCTCAAGAAAAACGGCACCGAGTGGCATGAAGCTGGACCGTCATCGCCGGTATTGAAGTCCGGTATGTCCTCCTTTGGTATTTTGTTTTTGGGGACAGACTTATGACAAGCATTAACACCAATAATTCCGCAATGGCGGCACTCCAGACGCTGCGTAACGTCAACAAGGGCTTGAGTGACACGCAGAACGCCGTTTCGTCTGGCCTGCGCGTCGGCAAGGCTTCCGACAACGCCGCCTACTGGTCGATCGCCACCACGATGAAGTCCGACAACAAGGCGCTTTCGGCTGTTTCCGACGCGCTCGGCATGGGTGCCGCCAAGCTTGACACGGCCTACACCGCTGTCGACAGTGCCATCGACGTCGTCGGCGAAATCAAGGCAAAGCTCGTTGCAGCCAGCGAAGCCGGCGTCGACAAGACCAAGCTTCAGGACGAAATCACGCAGCTGCAGGCCCAGCTTTACAGCGTCGCTCAGTCTGCTTCGTTCAACGGCGAAAACTGGGTCAACAACGCCGGCGGCACAGTCAGCGTCGTTTCGTCCTTCGTTCGCGGCACGGGCGGCGCGGTCTCCATCAAGACCACCGACTACACGCTCGGCGCCACCAACACGCTGTTCGACGGCACGACGACGGGTGGTATCCTCGGCGCGAACGGCGCCAGCTCGGGCAGCTCCATCTACGGCTTCACGATCGGCTCCAGCACGACCCAGGGCGACATCGACAACCTGCTGACGGACGTCGAAACCGCTCTGAAGGGCATGACGACCCTTGGTTCGCAGCTCGGTTCGCTCCAGACCCGCGTCGACATCCAGACCGACTTCGTGTCCTCGCTCAGCGACTCGATCGACTCCGGTATCGGCCGCCTGGTCGACGCCGACATGGAAGAAGAGTCCTCCAAGCTCAGCGCCTTGCAGACCCAGCAGCAGCTGGCAATCCAGTCGCTGTCGATCGCGAACTCCTCTTCGCAGAACATCCTCTCGCTGTTCCGCGGCTAATAATAGCCTCGCGCAACAGCAGAGAAAAAGACTTGCGGCCGGGGCTTGCCCCGGCCGCAAATGTTTTAATTTCCGGTTAATGAAGTCAAGCTAACCAACGGATATTTTTAATGATTTTTAATTTTTTGGTTCAGCATTTCTTAACCATGATAAGGTTTTATGTGCCTATCGAAACGGCGAGTTGACTGAGCACGAAGAGAGCGGTCAACAGGCATGATGCTGATTGCCGTTCCCGGTAGTCCGGAGTGTCCCTTCCTATCAATTATGCCAAAGGGGCAAATTAAAAATGACCAGCATTCTGACCAATAACTCCGCAATGGCCGCACTCCAGACGCTGCGTGGTGTCAACAAGGGCTTGAGTGACACGCAGAACGCCGTTTCGTCTGGCCTGCGCGTCGGCAAGGCTTCCGACAACGCCGCCTACTGGTCGATTGCCACCACGATGAAGTCCGACAACAAGGCGCTTTCGGCTGTTTCCGACGCGCTCGGCATGGGTGCCGCCAAGCTTGACACGGCCTACACCGCTGTCGACAGTGCCATCGACCTCGTCGGCGAAATCAAGGCAAAGCTCGTTGCAGCCAGCGAAGCCGGCGTCGACAAGCTGAAGCTTCAGGACGAAATCACGCAGCTGCAGGCCCAGCTTTACAGCGTCGCTCAGTCTGCTTCGTTCAACGGCGAAAACTGGGTCAACAACGCCGGCGGCACAGTCAGCGTCGTTTCGTCCTTCGTTCGCGGCACGGGCGGCGCGGTCTCCATCAAGACCACCGACTACACGCTCGGCGCCACCAACACGCTGTTCGACGCCACGACGACGGGTGGTATCCTCGGCACCGCCGGCGCCAGCTCGGGCAGCTCCATCTACGGCTTCACGATCGGCGCCAGCACGACCCAGGCCGACATCGACAACCTGCTGACGGACGTCGAAACCGCTCTGAAGAACATGACGACCCTCGGTTCGCAGCTCGGTTCGCTCCAGCAGCGCGTCGACATCCAGACCGACTTCGTATCTTCGCTCAGCGACTCGATCGACTCCGGTATCGGCCGCCTGGTCGACGCCGACATGGAAGAAGAGTCCTCCAAGCTCAGCGCCTTGCAGACCCAGCAGCAGCTGGCTGTACAGTCGCTGTCGATCGCGAACTCCTCTTCGCAGAACATCCTCTCGCTGTTCCGCAGCTAATAGCCGGAGCGCCTCCGGGCGCTCGGATAAAAGATCGCCAATCGAAAGCCGCGCTCCCCGAGCGCGGCTTTTTCAATGTTTGTTAACTCCGCGTTAACCAAACTGATGTTTTCTGCCGTCAACGAAACGGTATGTTAACCAAGCTTAAGAAGCGGTTAGCGGGCATGAAGCTGATTGCCGTTCCCGGTGGCGGACCGGAATGTCCCTTTTCAATTTTTGCCAGCAAGGGGCGATAATTTCATGACCAGCATTTTGACGAACGTCGCGGCAATGTCCGCTCTCCAGACACTCCGCAGCATCAATGGCAATCTGGAGGACACGCAGAACCGTGTTTCGTCAGGTTACCGTGTCGCAGAGGCCAAGGACAACGCCGCTTACTGGTCGATTGCAACGACCATGCGTTCGGACAACAAGGCTCTCTCCGCTGTGTCCGATGCGCTCGGACTCGGCGCCGCGAAGGTCGATACCGCCTATTCGGCCATGGACAGCGCTATCGACATCGTCAGTGAGATCAAGGCGAAGATCGTGGCTGCTACAGAAAAGGGCGTCGACAAGACCAAGATTCAGGACGAGATCGGACAACTTCAGCAGCAGTTGTTGAGTGTCGCTCAGTCCGCTTCCTTCTCCGGTGAGAACTGGGTGGCAGGCAATACCACGAAAAGCGTTGTCTCCTCGTTCGTCCGCAATGCCAATGGTCAGGTTTCCGTGCAGACGACTCAGTACGTTCTTGATGACACCTCCGCCGGCAACGTGCTTTTCGGCATGACGACGTCAGGATCGATCGACACGACGACTGGTATCATCGGCACATCGAGCGGCAGCGTCGGCTCAATCTACGGCATGGACATCACGAGCTTCAGCCAGAGCGATATCGACCTGGCTCTGACGACCGTCGAATCGGGCCTCAGCGCGCTGACAAAGGCCGCCTCGCAGCTCGGCTCGATCTCGACCCGCATCGATCTGCAGGAGAGCTTCGTTTCCAATCTCAGCGACTCGATCGACTCCGGTGTCGGACGCCTTGTTGACGCTGACATGGAAGAGGAATCGAGCAAACTGACCGCGCTGCAAACGCAGCAACAGCTGGCGATCCAGTCGCTGTCGATCGCCAATTCGAGCGCGCAGAACGTTCTCACGCTGTTCAAGAACTAAGCCGCCCAGCAACATCCGAAGAAGATGGAAAGTCGCGTCCATGATGCGGCTTTCTCTTTGTTTTTGAAGCGATAATCAAGATTGCGCGAGGCTTGCGACACTGAAGTTGCGGCACTTGCGCCCGTCGAAGGCCTTGGTTAACTTCGCTTAACAGTTGATTTGTTTTTAGCGACAAACCGGGCCTGGGAGACCAGCCGGGGGCATGACGCCAGGTCAGTCGCTGCCGGTTGCCGGCCTGTCCCGTTTCCCTATTCAGAGCCAGAAAATGACATACAAAATTACCAGCTCGGCACAGGTAAACGCCCTCGCGGCGCTGCGCATCATCAACAAGGACGTCGCAACGGTTCAGCAGCAGGTTTCGTCGGGCTATCGCGTCGAAACGGCTGCGGATGATGCAACCTACTGGTCCTATGCAAGCGTCATGCGCTCGGACAGCAGCTCGCTGCAGAACATTCATGACGCACTCGGTGTCGGCGCATCGAAGGTCGATACCGCCTATACGTCCATGGACAGCCTGATCGACCAGCTGGGCGAAATCCGCAAGACTTTGGTGACGGCGCAGGAAGCCGGCGTCGACAAGACAAAGCTCAATACAACGCTGACCGAGCTGAAAGGGCAGCTGCAGACGACCGTTCAGACGACCAACTTTGCGGGCGAAAACTGGCTGCTCAACCGCGATACCACGCTTCCGACCTCGCGCTCGGTGATCGGCGGCTTCGTGCGCGGCACGAACGGTGAGTACCAGGCGCAGACGATCAGCTACCCGGCCGACCAGACCGTCATGATCGACACGACGGACGCCAATCGCGGTCTGCTGACGAAGACGGTAGATGCAAACACGCTCAATCCCGACGGCACCGCGACGGCACGCAACTACTATCTGTTGGACGCCGGTTCGACGACGCCGGCGAGCGGAACGGAAATAAAGCTCGATAGTAACACGACGTCCGCGCAGTTGAAGGACATGCTGGCAGTGGTCGATTCCATCCTGTCGAAACTGACAACGACAGCGGCCGGCCTTGGCACCATGAGCGCGCGTATCAGTGATCGCGTCGCCTACACCGCAGACATGTCTGACTTGATCGACAAGGGCGTCGGTGCGCTCGTCGATACCGACATGGACGAAGCATCGACCATTCAGAAGGCGTTGCTGACGCAACAGCAGATGGGTGTCCAGGCGATTTCGATCCTGAATACGGCTGCCAGCAAAGTGCTGATCCTGCTGCAATAGTGGCGGAGGTGGAGTCGAGCTTGTTCGGCTTCCCCCTTCATCCTCGCGCAAGTTTGACTCCCTAGTTTCGATACAAAGGCGCAGTGCGGAAACCGTGCCTGATGAGTTGTCAGTTCATGATGGAGCGCGGCATGTCGCAGTTCTCTGCAGCGAGAGGGTGGATTCGGTGAGCGCGCTGCTTTCTCGGTACCTGAAGGATTTTGGCGAGCCGGCCGTGGTCGCTCCCGTCGCGGAAGCCGACGATCTCGCGAATGATTTCGGCGGCTTTGCGGATATCGGATCCGAACCGGTCGTGGATCTCGAAGCCGAGCGCCGCAGCGCACATGCGGAAGGCTATGCCGAAGCAACCGCAGCGCTGACGGAGAAGTATGAACTCGAGGCGCAAACGGTCGCGCTCGTTCATCAGCGCGAGGTCGAAGAGCTCCGTGACCGATACGAGGTTGAGACGGCGGCACTGATCTCCTCCCGACTTGAGGCCATGGCGCATGAGGTTGCCGAGCTTGTCAGCGCGACGGTCGCACGGGCGCTTGCACCTGTTATGACCGATGCTCTGTCGCAGAAGGCTGCCGTCGATGTTGCCGGCATCCTTCGCGATGCGGTGCTGGAAGGCGATGTCGGTACCGTGACGGTCAGGGGGCCGACGCGGCTTTTCGATGTGCTGAAGAGCACACTTGGCGAAAAGGCTGGTCTTCTGCGCCATCATGAAACCGGCGATGTCGACCTGACCGTCGAATTTGGCGACGCTGTCCTCGTCACGCGGATGTCGGCCTGGGCGACGAGCTTGAAGAAAGTTCTGGAATGAGTGAGAGCGAAAACCACCACCACGGCAAGAACGAGATCATCATCGTCAAGCGGCATGGCGGCGGGGATCACGACGGTGCGCATGGTGGCGCCTGGAAGATTGCCTATGCCGATTTTATGACGGCGATGATGGCGTTCTTTCTCGTCATGTGGCTGGTCAACGCTGCGAACGAGGAAACCAAGGCCTCAGTTGCGACCTATTTCAATCCGATCAAGCTCGCCGACGAGAAGCCCACGCAAAAAGGCTTGAAGAAGCCCGTCGACCAGGCGGACGGCGATCAGAAGCAGGACAAGTCGAAGGAAAAAGAGGACGAGCCCACCAAGGGCGCATCGGCAGCAAACGGCGACGACCAGACCTCGACGTCAGGCGACCAGACCAACTACTCCGAAGCCGACTTTTTCGAGAATCCCTATTCGGTGCTGGCGGAGATTGCGCAGGAAGTCGGCCAGCAGGCAAATGTCAGCGCCAAGGGCGAGGGCGGTGCCAGCGATTCCGGTCCGGCAACCGGCGCGGACGGCGGTCAGGCCTACCGCGACCCCTTCGATCCGGATTTCTGGACGAAGCAGGTCGAAGTGACGCACGCCGACAAGACGCAGCCGGCATCGAGCGACGCGCCCGCCGATGCTACCGAAGTTGCCAAGGCGGAATCCGAGAATCCGCCGGATCTGACAACGGCCGCGGCTCACGACGGGCAGGCGCAGGAAACGGCAGAGAGCATGCCGCAACACGGTGCAGCCTCCGCGGAAACGGCTGCCAAAAATGCCGAGGGCAAGGAAAAGCCGCAGACTGAGGCACAAAAGGCCACCGAGCAGAAACAGGCCGAAGACCTGCAAAAGGAAATCGCCCAGCAGATCAGTGGCGTGGCTGGCAAGCTCGCTGAAGGTCTCACGGTAACACCGTCGGAGGGTGGCCTTCTGGTCAGCATTTCCGACCAGAGCGATGATTCCATGTTCAACATCGGGTCGGCCGTTCCGCGCAAGGAAATGGTGCTCGCGATGGAAAAGATCGGTGAGATCCTAAAGGGCAAGCCAGGCGCTATTGTCATTCGCGGCCACACGGACGGCCGTCAGTATAAGGGCGAGAACGAGAACTGGCGCTTGTCCATGGATCGCGCCCAGGCTGCCTACTACATGATCGTTCGAGGCGGACTCGACGAAAAGCGGGTCTCGCAAGTCTCTGGCTTTGCTGACCGCAAGTTGAAGGATCAGGCGGATCCCTTCAATGCGACCAACAGGCGCATCGAAATCTTGTTGCAAGCGGATCAGGGATAATCCATGGTCCGTCTCCACCAACGTCTTCTGCTTTTGCTTCTCGGCCTTGCGGGGAGTCATGCTGCCGTCGCGTATGCGGAAGATCAGGAGGACATTGCACCCTACAAGATGCTGCGGTCGCTGCAGTTCGTGCAGGATTCCGTCGTGCTTGGCGATCACTCTGCCGCCGAGATGCAGCGCTTCATGCTCGGCACGATCGATCAGCGCCTGCGCACCATCGATCCGTCGGTTTTCGACGATGACCGCAACGTCGACGCGGCGCTGATCTATGCCATGAGTGGCGGCAATCCCGAGACGCTCGAATACCTTGTTGCCCGCGATGTAAATGGTCACTTCGACAATCGCATCAGCGACGTGTTGCGCAAATATCTAAGCGGCAAGGGATTGCTCGTCGCCAAGAGCCTCGTCGAGACTGCGAACGAATACAGGGACAAGAAAATCGGCCCCTATCTTGCGCTGGTTGGCGGCAATGTCACCATCGCCAAGAGCCCAATGGAGGCGCTGAAGCTGTATGACCAGGCGCGCCTCAATGCGCCGGGGACGATCGTCGAAGAGGCGGCGCTGCGCCGCTCCGTGTCGATCTGCGTCGAAGCCGGGATGGTGGACAAGGGGCTCAATTATTCGCAGCGCTATGTGCGCCGTTTCCTGCATTCGCCCTATGCGAGCCAGTTCGCGGACCTTTTCGTCAAGCTGCTGGTCAATCATGATCACGAGGTGAAGCCGGACGATGTTGTTGGCATTCTCTCCTTCATGGATGAGGCCAGGCAGCGTGAAGTCTATCTCCGCATCGCTCGCGCGGCTGCGATCGCCGGCAAGGGTGATCTTGCACGGATGGCCGCAGCGCGTGCGCAGACGCTTGCCGGCGATTCCGACAACGCCTTTGGAGCGCTGGCGGATTTCTACGGCGGCATGGCGGCGATCCCGACGGACAAGATTAATACGGCCGCGAAGAACATTTCATCCATCCCGGATCAGGAGCTGTCTTCGCGCGATCAGGCGCTTAGGGCCGCAGCAAAAGCCATTGCAGAACAAGTGCTTCGTCCGCCGGACCCGGCAAGCCTGACACAAGCGAAGACCCCTAAATCTTATAGCCAAGAAATTACTTCTAAACAGGCAGCGGCCTCATCGGAGGCGGAGCAGGGAGAGATACCCAACCCGGCCCCAGGTCCTGTTGTGGGAGGAGCGGCAGGGACGCCGCCATCCAATGTTGGGGGACAGCAGGACGCCGACCCGTCATTCAGCGCGTTCGTGACGTCAAGTCGATCGCAACTGGATGAGATCGATGGCATCTTGAACAAAGAAAGCAATTGAGATGATGGACATCAGCGTTTCGGGGGGTGCGTCAGGAGCAGGGGTTGCCTCTGCCGCGGGCATTGGCCGTCAGACCGGCAACGGTGGTGATGCGGATGCAGGCGGGTTCTCTGACGTCCTGAACAAGGCAAGCGGCGGAAAGCATGACTCAACCGAGCAGCCCGCGGTGGACCAGCACGCCGGCGACGGCACCGATGGTAGCGTATCCGCTGCGCCGCGCCACACCAGCCCGAAGGCATTGATCGATCTCGGCAGCGCCTCCCTGGCGGCGCAGGTGCAGACGAAAGAACAGACGGCGGGCTCGACGGATAAAGAGACGAAGAAAACGGAGCGTGACCCGAAGGCCAAGGGCAAGCACGCCGATGACACCAACTCGCGGGATCTGTCCGACACGCTGGGCGATGACGTGGCGAGCCATCCAGCCAAGGGTACCAAGCAGACGGAGACTGACGGCACCGAGGTAAAGAAGGGCGCCGAGGACAATAGCGTGCTCTCCGATGTCCTGAGCTTACTGAAGCAGGTGCCGACTGACGGAACTGCAGCAGCAGCGTTCGCCGCACTGGCTGCGGTGAACCAAAAGGCGGATGTCAAGGTATCGACCGATCCGAGAGAAAAGCCCGTTGCCGGTATCAAGTCCAAGGATGAGACATCTGCCGAAGCTGATCTGGCCAGCGTCGATATGACCGTGGACGCTCAGCTGCCCGGCACAGAGGTTGCCGGCGATACCGACGCGACGACATTCCGGCTGAGCCGTGCCGTTGGCCGCGGTCAGTCGATGGATATGCATGTTGGCATCGACAAGGATGCCACCGCCGAGGCCGGCGGCAAGGCTAACATCGAGAGCGTCTCCGTTCTGGACTCGCGCCGCTACATTGGTTTGGCGCAGAACACCAATTCTGCCGCAGTGACGGCGGCGATATCCGGTGATCCGGAATGGGCGCATGCCATGCAGGCGAGCTCCGCCCTGTCGAATGCCGCCGAGTGGACGAGCACCGGCAAGGTGGTGAATACGCTCAAGATCCAGATGAACCCGATCGACCTCGGTCTCGTTACCGCGACGATGCGGCTTCAGGGCGACGCGCTCAACGTCGACCTCAAGGTCGAGAGCGGCGCGGCCTATCGGCAACTCAAGGAAGACCACGGCAAGATCATCGAGGCATTGCGCAGCCAGGGCTACGCGATCGACAACATCACGATCAGCATGGCGCCGGTCGACCGTTCGGACGCTGGTAATCAGGCGAACGCACAGGGCCAGCAGCAGGGTCAGGCCTTTGCCCAGCAAGGTCAGGGCGGCGAGGCGCGTGAACGTCAAAATCAATCAGGACAGCGAACTGGCGGAGGCTTCGATGGCTCGGGCGAAAGCGGTGTTGAAAGCACTTCTCCTGGCGCCGCTGGCAGCGGTCGCACTGGCGACGTCTATCTCTAGCGCACGGGCGTCGAACAGCGCCTGTGAGCAGGAGATTCAGGCGGCCGCGCTAAAGTACGGCATCCCTGAAGGCATTCTCTACTCCGTTGGTCTAACCGAGACCGGACGCAAGGGATCGCTCTACCCCTACGCGCTGAACATCGAAGGCAAGGCCTTCTTTCCGCCCTCCGAGCAGGACGCACTGAGGCAGGTTGTCGTCGCACGCAGGTCAGGCGCGAAGCTCATCGACATCGGCTGCATGCAGATCAACCAGTACTACCATGGTGAGAATTTCCGGTCTGCGGAGGAGATGTTCGACCCGCGTCGCAATGTGGAATACGCGGCAAGGTTCCTGCGCAATCTCCACGACCGGCACGAAACATGGACGATGGCGGTGGCCCGCTATCACGCCGGCCCCAACAATGACCCTGCCCAGAAGCAGTATGTGTGCCGGGTCATCGCCAATCTGGTCGCCACCGGCTATGGCAAATGGACTCCCAATGCGAGCAACTTCTGCCAGAATTGATTCAATCAAAACGGGTAGAAAACGGAACAAAGCGGAAATGTGTCATATTGTGGCGAGAATCTGTCTCAATATGGCAAGGCAAGTCACATTTTAGGCGTCGTTAACTTTTCCACGAAATTTTTGTGTGCATGATTTCGACTTCCTACTACATCTAGATCAAATCGCGCCTCAATTCTTAATCAACTATTAATTCCCGTCGATTAGTTCCTACAGCTTGTCCCAGAATCGCGCGATTCGTACCCATAGAGCATCGAGGTACCACAAGTGATTCGGAGGCGGACGAATGATCGTAGTGGTTGATGAGCGTGAGCTCGTGAAAGATGGTTACACTTCACTTTTCGGGCGGGAAGGCATTCCTTCCACGGGGTTTGATCCAAATGAATTCGGTGAATGGGTTCAGACGGCGGCGGATTCTGATATCGCAGCTGTCGAGGCCTTCCTGATCGGGCAGGGGCAGCAGAATTTCGAGCTGCCGCGTGCGATCCGCGACCGGACCATGGCGCCGGTTATCGCGGTCAGCGACCAGCCCTCGCTGGAAAACACCCTTGCACTTTTTGATTGTGGCGTCGACGACGTCGTGCGCAAGCCGGTGCATCCCCGCGAAATCCTGGCTCGAGCCGCCGCCATCCGGCGCCGACTGAAAGCGATATCCAGCCACACCGACATCGGCGCGATCCGCGTCTTCTCGGATGGTCGCGATCCGGAAATTCATGGCGAAGTCTTTGCGCTTCCCCGCCGCGAGCGTCGCATCCTGGAGTATTTGATCGCAAACCGCGGTCGCCGCGTCACCAAGACGCAGATCTTCAACGCGATCTACGGGATATTCGACGACGAAGTCGAAGAAAACGTCGTTGAAAGCCACATTTCCAAGCTGCGCAAGAAGCTCCGGAAGAAGCTCGGCTTCGATCCGGTCGATTCGAAGCGCTTCCTTGGCTACTGCATTGACTGGAACTGATTTTTTCAGAACGGGCCGTGTTGCCTGGCCATAGTCGCTGCATTCTCGTCGATGATGGTTCAGCCTCAGACAGCTTCACGCAAGGCCCACCAAATACTCTCAAGCCTACTAAGGGAATCGAGGTTTTCAGATGAGCATTTTTGGCAGCATGAAGACGGCCGTGTCCGGCATGAACGCCCAGGCAAACCGCCTCAGCACCGTCGCCGATAACATCGCGAACGCAAACACGACGGGCTACAAGGCCGTGTCGAGCGCCTTCTCGTCGCTGGTCCTGCCGTCGACCTCGGGTAACTACAATTCAGGCGGCGTCCAGACGTCCGTTCGTCAGTCCGTTTCCGAGCAGGGCGATATCTCCTACACGACGTCGAGCTACGATCTGGCGATCTCGGGCGACGGCTTCTTCATCGTGCAGAGCCCGGACGGCGTTCCGGTTCTGACCCGCGCGGGCGATTTCACCAAGGACGACGAGGGCAACCTGGTCAACTCCGCCGGCTTCAAGCTGATGGGCTATTCCTACGACGCCGGCGCGCCGGCTGTCGTCGTTAACGGCTTCTCCGGTCTCGTTCCGGTCAACGTCAACCAGTCCGGTCTGACGGCGATCGCCTCGACGACCGGCACGTTCTCGGGCAACCTGAATTCGAACGCGAATGTCACGACAACCGGCCTGCCGAGCTCCAACACGGCGCCGATCACCAGTGACACCAAGCAGATGTCGATGGTCGGCTACGACAAGCTCGGCAACACCGTTCAGTATGACTTCTACTTCACCAAGACATCGGCCACGACGCCGCCCCCGGCGACGGGTGCCGCAAGCACCTGGGAGGTAGCGGTCTTCCGTCATGACGATGCGGCCACCGGCGGCACGTCCTCCTTCCCTTACAGCTTTGCGGCCCCGGCAACATCTGCTGTCGTCGGAAGCACGACGTTGAGCTTCGACGCCAACGGCAAGATGGTCGGTGCCGGCGCGCTCGCGATCACCGATACGGTAACGGGTGGATCGATCGCCATGGATCTCAGCGGCTTTACGCAGCTCGCCTCCGATTTCGCCGGCAGCGGCACGCCGAACGGCCAGGCCGCAAGCCCAGTCAAGGACGTGACGATCGACAAGGACGGGACCGTCTATGCCAAGTACTCCGATGGCACCTCCAAGCCGATCTACCGCATTCCGCTGGCGACTGTCGCGAGCCCGGACAACATGACGCTGATGAGCGGCAACGTTTATAGCGCCAACGGCCAGTCCGGCGTTACCGTCACCGGCTTCCCGCAGACCAACGGTTTCGGCACCATACAGGCCGGCGCGCTCGAAAGCTCAAACGTCGACCTCGCCGGCGAACTGACCGAAATGATCGAATCGCAGCGCAGCTACACCGCCAATTCCAAGGTGTTCCAGACGGGGTCCGACATCATGGACGTCCTCGTGAACCTCAAGAGATAAGTAGGGTTCGGATAAGCCATGTCGCTCACTTCCGCACTAAACACTGCGCAGAGCATATTCAGCAATACCGGCACTCAAAGCAGTGTGGTATCGAACAATATCTCGAACTCGAGCAACAGCGATTACGTGCGCCGGCAGGCGATGATCACCACGTCGCTGAATGGCGCGCAAGTCGTGAAGATCAGCCGCGCGCAGGAAGATGCGCTGCTGCGTCAGTGGCTGAAGGCGAGCGCGCAGGACAGTGGCCAGCAAACCCTGCTCAGTGGCCTCACCGACCTGAAATCGATCATGGGCGGCAACGATTACGAAACGTCACCGGCGAACTACCTGGCGACGTTTCGTGAAAAGCTGCAGGCTTTTCGCACGTCGCCGAGCAGCACGATTGCGGCGCAGAGTGCGGTCACGGCCGCACAGGACGTCGCCAATTCACTGAACGACGCAACGAAATCCGTGCAGGCCGTCCGCCAGGGCGCCGACAAGGAAATCGCGACCCAGGTCTCGACGCTTAACACGCTGCTTGCGCAGTTCAAGACGGCGAACGATGCCGTCAAGAGCGCAACCGCAACCGGCGGCAATCCAGCCGATGCACTGGATGAGCGCGACAAACTGCTGAAGCAGATTTCCTCGATCGTTGGGGTCAACGCGGTCGATCGCGACAACGGGGACATGGCACTCTACACCACCGACGGCACGGTCGTTTTCGACACGATACCGCGCACAATTACGTTTGTTGCCCAGAACACCTATACCGCGCAGACGAAAGGCAATGGCGTCTATATCGATGGCGTGCTGCTCGGGGCCGGCAAAGGGTCTACGAGCACGGCACAGGGAAGTCTGCAGGCGCTGTTGCAAGTGCGCGACGAAGTTGCGACGACATTCCAGTCGCAGCTCGACGAGATCGCGAAGTCGCTCGTCACCATGTTTTCGGAAACCGGCGGGACGCCCGCCACGACGCAGCCAGGCCTCTTCGTCTGGAAGACCGCGGCTGGAACGTCAGGCGGCACGCCGACGACGACGGGCGTGATCGACGGCATCGCCGGAACCATCACGGTCAATGCCGCCGTCATCACCAGCCAGGGCGGCGACCCGATGAAGTTGCGCGATGGGTCGATCTCCGGCCTCACCAACCTCAACACAACGAACAGCAGCGGCTTCTCCGACAATCTCGATGCGCTCTACACGGCGATGGGCACCGCACAGACCTTCTCGGCCGCCGCCGGCCTCTCGTCCAACGTCAACATCATGGACTACGCCTCGAGCTCGGTTGGGTGGCTTGAGCAGTATCGAAGCGATGCGACGACAGCGTCCGAGAATACGTCCGCGGCACTCTCGCGTTCGACGGAAGCTTATTCCAACGAGACCGGCGTCAATCTCGACGAAGAACTGACACTGCTTCTCGACATCGAGCAGTCCTACAAGGCGGCCACGAAGATCCTCAACGCTGTCGACGAAATGTTGAAGTCATTGCTGGATATAGCGAGTTAAGCCATGAAAAGTTCATTTATTTCTAGCTCAGCCATTCAGAACGCAATGCGATTGACGATCCGCCAGTCGCAGAAGCAATTGGTCAGCGCTTCCCTCGAAGCAACGACGGGCGTTTACGCCGATATTGGCGCCTCCCTCGGATCCGGCGCGGCCAAGAGCGTGAACTTCACGTCCGAAGTCAGCCGCATCAAGGCTCTCAAGGGCAGCAATTCAGTCGTTTCGGCGCGCCTTGAAGCGTCCCAGCTCGGCCTCGACAGCATGAAGACTGCTGGTGACGCGCTCGTTTCGAAACTGACCGCGCTTCAGGGTAGCCAAGATACGACCAGCATTACGGTGGCCATGCAGTCTGCCGGCGACGCGCTGTCGCAGCTGATGGATACGGGTAATTCGATGCTCAACGGCGAATACCTGTTCTCGGGTATCAACACCGATGTGCAGCCGTTGAAGGACCAGTCGGCCACGGTGACAGCTAATATTACCGCGGCGCTCGGCACCTATGCGACCGGACTCGGCAAGACGGTTGGCGAGCTCACTGGTTCCGAGATGGAAACCTTCATCACCGGCACGGTCGAGCCGATGTTCTCGGAGACGAGCTGGACCGATCCGACGACCGGTTGGTCGAGCGCTTCCAATCAGAACATGACCAGCCGCATCAGCAACTCGGAAGTCGTGACCTCCTCGACAAATGCGAACTCGGAAGGCATGCGCTACTTCGCACTGGCTTCGATCACTGTTTCGGCATTGGCCGGCCAGGGCCTAAGTGCTGATGCCTTGGGCACGGTCACCTCCAAGGCGATCGGCTATGCCGCCCAGGCGACCACGGGCATCGTCACGCAGGCAAGCCAGCTCGGCCTTTCGCAGGAGCGCGTCGAGAAGGCCAACGACGCCCTCGATGCACAATCGAGCATCATCCAGAACAAGCTCGTCGATCTCCAGGGCGTGGATACCTCGGAAGCATCGACACTCGTCAACACCCTCCAGACGCAGCTGGAGACCGCCTACACCATCGTATCGAAAATCCAGCAGTTGAGTCTCGTGAATTACCTTTGATGATCAAGGGTATGAAAGACAAAGAAGGATGCATGAATGTATCAGTTCTCTTACTCCGAGATCATGGAGGACTCGGTGGCCGATGCGAAGGAGCGGGAACGTCAAGTTCTCGACCGGTCCATCGAGCTACTGTCGATTGCGCGGGACAAAGAGAAGTACAGCCGGGAAGCCATTGATGCATTGTTCTACACCCGGCGTGTCTGGGTGAGTTTCATCGAGGATCTCAAGCATCCGGATAACCAGCTTGAGATTCAGTTGCGGGCCAACCTCATCTCCATCGCGATCTGGATCTTGAAGGAGTGCGATCGGATCAGGCGCCGGCAATCGACGAACTACCAAGGCATTATCGACGTTACCACCATCATCAGGGATGGACTAAAATGAAAAGCACACTTCGTATCTCGCTAAAAGCCGGGGAAAAGATCTTTATTAACGGTGCGGTCTTGCGCGTCGATCGCAAGGTCGCGCTGGAATTCCTGAATGATGTAACGTTCCTTCTCGAAAACCACGTCCTCCAGCCGGAAGACGCGACCACGCCACTGCGCCAGCTCTATTTCATCGCGCAGATGATCCTCATCAATCCTGAGGGCAAGGAGCAGTCGACGGCGATGTTCCGCAAGTCGATCACCATGCTGCTGACCTGCTTCAAGAACGAGGAAGTCCTCGCCGAGCTGAAGCGCATCGATGGTCTGGTCTCGACCGGACGAGCCTTCGACGCGCTCAAGGCGATCCGCGGTCTCTACCCGATCGAAGACAGCATCCTCAACAATCACGAAATGCCGCCGACGATGGTCGAGCAGATTCGTAAGGAGATTGCACCATGGCGGTAAGTGGCGTTTCGAGCACGTCGAGCACCTCGTCGTCGTCGAGCACATCAAGCGCGCAGCAGAAGGCGACACTGAACTACGACAACTTCCTTCAGCTGCTCATCGCACAGATGAAGAACCAGGATCCGACGGATCCGGTCGATGCCAGCGAGCAGATGTCGCAGCTAGCGAGCTTCTCGCAGGTCGAACAGACGATCCAGACGAACAGCAAGCTGGACACGCTGCTTGCCAGCTCCAGCCTGACGCAGGCCGGCAGCTATATCGGCAAGTACATGACCAGCGCTGACGGTTCCGTCAAAGGCACGGTTGCCTCGGTCAAGGTCTATTCCGACGGAATTGTCGCGACGACGACCGACGGCAAGAGTATCCTTGTGCAGGCGGGAATCACCCTGGCCGACAAGGCGCCGACGACGTCGAGCTAAGTGCAATTATGAGGCGGTTCGGCCATATCGGGCGAACCGCAAGGCGATATGAGGTTGCCTGACGATGAATGAAGCTGATGCACTTGACCTCTTTCAGGCTGCGATCTGGACGGTCCTAGTTTCCGCGGGCCCGGCGGTTGCGGCGGCCATGGTGGTCGGTCTGGTCATCGCGCTGTTCCAGGCGCTGACGCAGGTTCAGGAAGCAACGCTCACCTTCGTTCCGAAGATCGTGGCCGTCCTCGTCACCATCGGCATCTCGGCGCCATTCGTCGGATCGCAGATTTCGATTTTCACCAATCTGGTGTTTTCGCGCATTCAGTCAGGTTTCTGAGCCACCTTCGCGCAAGCTTCGCCATTTAATTCTCGATCCGAATTGGTGGGCATCATGCCCGCACCTCTCATGAAGAGACGGAATCGAAATGGCGCAACCTCCTGCACTCCCCCTTCCGAAAGCCGGACTTAGCGTACGTGATATCGGTTTTGCCATGGGCATCATCCTTATCATCTGCGTGCTTTTCCTGCCGATCCCGCCGTTTTTGATCGACATGGGACTGGCCTTCTCGATCGCCTTCTCGGTATTGATCCTGATGGTGGCGCTGTGGATCCAGAAGCCGCTCGATTTCTCGTCCTTCCCGACCATCCTTCTGATCGCGACCATGACGCGCTTGGCGCTGAACATCGCGACCACACGTGTCATCCTTTCGCACGGCAACGAGGGTCACGATGCCGCCGGCGGCGTCATCGCCGGCTTTGCAAGCCTCGTCATGTCGGGCGACTTCGTGATCGGTCTGATCGTCTTCCTGATCCTGATCACCATCAACTTCATCGTCATCACCAAGGGTGCGACGCGTATCGCGGAAGTCGGCGCGCGCTTCACACTTGATGCCATCCCCGGCAAGCAGATGTCGATCGACGCAGACCTTTCTGCCGGCATCATTGACGAGAAGGAAGCCCAGCGCCGACGCAAGGAGCTGGAAGAGGAAAGCTCCTTCTTCGGTGCGATGGACGGTGCGTCGAAGTTCGTTCGTGGCGATGCGATTGCCGGTTTGCTGATCACTTGCATCAACGTTTTCGGCGGCATCATCATCGGCTATTTCCGCCACGGTATGCCGATCGGCGAAGCCGCCGACGTCTTCGTCAAGCTGTCCGTAGGCGACGGCCTCGTCTCGCAGATGCCGGCCCTTATCGTTTCGCTCGCAGCCGGCCTTCTCGTGTCGCGCGGCGGCACGGTCGGTTCCACCGAACAGGCGGTCGTCAACCAGCTGAGCGGCTATCCGCGCGCGCTTTCGGTGTCCGCGGTTCTGATGGCGATCCTCGGCCTCATGCCGGGTCTGCCGTTTGTCCCCTTCATGTTCCTTTCCGGTCTTCTTGCCTTCGGTGCCTGGTTCATTCCTCGCCAGGTCGAGGCCGAGAATAGGGCTCGGCGCGAACAAGAAGAGAAGAAGGTCGTCCAGAACAAGGAGCTCGAGAAGGACTCCGTCAAGTCGGTACTGCGTACCTCGGAAATCGAACTCGCGCTTGGCAAGATGGTGTCGACGCGCCTGCTCGGCGCTCACCAGGAGCTCGCTTTCCGCGTCGGCAAGATGCGCAAGAAGTTTGCGACGCAGTACGGTTTCGTTGTTCCGGAAATCAAGGTCACCGACGATATCGGCATTGCCGAGAAGTCCTATCAGATCCGAATCCACGGCACGACGGTTGCCTCCAACATGCTGCGCGTGGGCGAAGTTCTTGTTGTCACCGGCTCCGGCCGCAAGCCGAGCATTCCAGGCGACGAGATTCGCGAACCGGCCTTCGGCATGCCCGCGGTTTCCATTCTTGAAGCCTTTGCAGAAGACTTGAAGCGCGAGGGTTTCCAGCCGATCGACAATGTCTCGGTCGTGCTGACGCACATGAGCGAAGTCATTCGCAACAATCTGCCGGCGCTTCTGTCGTACAAGGACGTGAAGGTGCTGATCGACAGGCTCGATCCGGAATACAAGAAGCTGGCAGACGAGATCTGCTCGTCGCACATGTCCTATTCCGGCCTGCAGGCCGTGCTGAAGCTGCTCCTTGCCGAGCGCGTGTCGATCCGCAACCTGCACCTCATCTTGGAAGCCGTCGCCGAACTCGCGCCGCATGTCCGCAAGACCGAGCAGATTGTCGAACACGTCCGCGTTCGCATGGCGCAGCAGCTATGTGGCGACCTCGCCGACAACGGCGTACTTCGCGTGTTGCGACTCGGCAGCAAGTGGGACCTTGCCTTCCATCAGGCGCTGAAGCGTGACAACAAGGGCGACATCATCGAATTTGACATCGATCCGCGCATGCTGGAGGAGTTCAGCGAGCAGGCGACGAAGGTTATCCGTGAATTCATGGATCGCGGCCTGCCATTCGCCCTTGTCACTTCGCCGGAAACGCGCTCCTATGTGCGCATGATCATCGAACGATTGTTCGCAACGCTCCCGGTTCTGTCGCATGTCGAGCTGGCCAAGGGCATCGAGATAAAGATTCTGGGCTCGATTTCATGATAACTGACCCGCAAGGGACCGTCCTGGCGCTGTTCCTGATCTTCTGTAGGATCGGTGGCTGCGTCCTGGCGATGCCCGGCTTTTCGTCGGCCCGCGTGCCGGCGCAATTGCGGGTTTTCATTGCCGCTGCACTGTCTCTCGCGATTCTGCCCGTGCTTTGGGATACGGTCTATCCGATCGTCCACACATCGAACGCCACCTATATCGGTTATATTTTCAGCGAATCGCTGATCGGCGTCATGTACGGCATGCTTGCCCGGCTCTATACGCTCGGCCTGCAGTTTGCGGCCAGCGTCATCGCAATGATGATCGGATACACGCAACCGAGCGCGGGCGATATCTTCGAAGATACGCCCGAAACCAGCCTTTCCGGCTTCATCACGTTTGCCGGCATGATGATCCTGTTCATGATGGACTTTCATCACATCGTGTTCCGGGCGTTGGTCGATTCCTACACGTCGATGCCCTTCGGCGGCATCATGCAGATGCGCAGTACGCTCATCTCGTTCACGGACACGCTGTCATCGACGTTCATGATCATGCTGCGGCTCTCGAGCCCCTTCCTGATCTACGGCCTGATGTTCAACATCGCTATCGGCTTCATCAACAAGCTGGCGCCGCAGATTCCGGTGTACTTCATATCGACGCCCTACCTGCTTCTCGGCGGCCTCTTCCTTTTCTACTTCTCCGTGGCAGCGCTGGTCAGCCAGTTCGGCCAATCCTTCGCCAGCGTCTTCATCGGCAGGTAGCAGCATGGCGGACAAGACACGCTCCCAGAAACTGAAACGCCTCGTGGCGGTTCAACGTCATCTGGAGCAGATGGCCGAATTCGATCTTGCCGAGACGAGCCGCCAGCGCGCGGAGGTCAACGATCAGATGGACAGCGTCATTCTGGCACTTGGCTCCATGGACCCCGTCCACCATGCTTTTTCGCAGGGCTATGCGGATCGCTTCAACCGGCTCGGGATCAAAGACAAGCAGCTGACCGGCATGCAACAGATTCACGAAATGCGCGTTGTTCAGGAGCGCGCCAAGGGCGATCGGCTGGAAGACGGCATGCGCGAGGCGCTTGAGTCCGAGCGCCGGGAGGCCGACGACAACGCGGTCTATGATCTCATCGATCAAAAATTCGGTACGCCAGCCTCCAGCAAGCTTCAAAAATCATAATCGTCACAATTTTAAAGCAAGAGGATTGTGACTTGGCTATTTCACCTCCGAGTGATCTGGTCCTTGATGTTGTCAAAGCTGCCGACCCGCTGGAGGTCCAGGCGGCCCAGGACAAACTGAAGGCAAACCAGGCCGCTTTTGCCGCCAACAGTCTCGCCGAAGCCGGCAACGGCTTCACGTCGGCCGTCGATATTCTCGATCGCGCCGTCGGCAAGACCGGTTTGAGCGACAGCAAGAACCGCAGCACCAAGACGGAAGAGGTGCCGGAAACCTACCGCAAGTTCGAGGCGATGGTCCTGCAGAACTTCATCAAGAACATGCTGCCGAGTGACAGTGAGGAAGTGTACGGCAAGGGTGCCACCGGTGACATCTGGAAGGGCATGATGGCGGAGCAGCTCGGCAACGAGATTTCGAAGGGCGACGGCATCGGCATTGCCAAGCAGCTCTATCAGGATGCGCTGAAGAAGCAGGAAGGCAAGGTCGCCAACGCTTCCACCGATCAGGACGATCGCAATATGGCGATGAGCATGATCGACGAATTCCAGCGCAAGACCTTCGGTACAACAACTGCGGACAACAAGTCCGCCAATGACGCCTGAGAAAATCGAGGAAAAAAATGGAAATAATCTCGAACGACTACCGTATCAAATCGGTTCTTGGACGCCTTGAAATGATCATCGACAATGAGAATACGAGGATCGGCAGCGACCCTCAGTTCGATCTCAAAGTGTCGAATGCCCACAAGAGCCGTTGCCTGTATGAACTCTCCATGCTCTTCCGCGACACCGATCCGAAGGAACTGGCGGCGACGCATCTCGATCAGCTGCATGGGCTGAAGAAGAAGCTGGTGCTGAACGCTCGGCGCGTCGAAGCGCACCTGGAGGCGGTTCGCACGGTTGCCGATCTCCTGAAGAATGCGGTCCAGGACGCGGATGCCGACGGCACCTATTCCCAAGAGCAATTCGTGGCACGTGACGCTTGATGATTAAGCTCGTTCTGACAGGCGTCTGGGTTTGCGCGATCACGCTGGCATCGGTCTATTTCTCCGTGCACATGGCAACGGCTCCTGCGCCGGCTCCCGATGATTCCAAGCAAAGCCAGCTCGAGCTTGTAAAGGGCGAGACGATTACCGTGCCGATCATTGCCGACGGCGCCGTCACCGGCTACTTCCTCGGCAAGGTGTCTTTCATGATGAACAAGGACAAGGTGAAGAACCTCACCTTGCCTCTGACGGAAATGACGACCGACGAGCTCTTCACGCTGCTCGTCGGCAACAAGATGGTCGACATCTCCAACATGAAGTCCTTCGATCCGAATGCCTTCCGCGAGATGATCAAGAAGGACATCAACCAGCATCTCGGCGGAGACTATATCGATCAGGTGATGCTGGAGCAGCTCGACTACCTCTCGAAGGAAGAAGTCAAGGCGAATGCCTCCGGGCAGCAGAAGAAAACGGTCAAGCCCGTCAATGTCGTAGCCCCGGCACCCGTGTCGGACCCGGCTGCAACGGAGTAAGACGGCTATCGCCCTGAAGCGGCACCACTGGCGCAGTTTTGCATTTATCTCAGGGCTGCCGATAGTTAACAATTCCTTCGTTTGAGGCTAGGAATTCAAGCGATTTTCCTAAGGGATAGTTGAAATCGTGCTGCTACAAGTCGCGGCGATGGGCTGACTGTGCACAGCTTTCCGGTTTTCGGAATTCTTCATGCGCTCCCAGGCGAACGCTATCGGTCGATGCTGAATCGTCTGGTGCGGCGATGTGATCTGTTCCGGGATGCATGCAGCATGAAACACTATCGTCAGGAAGCCGGCATGAGCCTGATCGCGAATTTCGCGGTCCTGTCGTCGCGTCGCGCGATCTTCGATCTGCCGGTCTGCGATCTTGGCTGGGATGACGCGCTGGTGTTCATCAATGAACTACTGTCGATGCCGGTTGGGCAGACGTCCATCTCGTTCGTCACCGCGGGCAATATGCTGATGACGCTGCGCGACAGCGAATACCGCGCCGTTCTCACACAAAATCTGTTGCTCCCTGATGGCCTCGGTCTCGATATTGCGTCGAGAGTGGCGCACGGATCGCTGTTCCCCGCCCGCTTGAAGGCCGCCGATTTCGTGCCTGCGCTGCTGACATTCATGGAGGTGCCGCGGCGCATCGGCCTGATCGGCAGCACGCCCGAGGCGGTCAGGACGACAGCTGCAACGTTCCGGCGGCACGCCCCGTGGCATGAGTTCATCATCATTTCCGACAGCTTTTCCGAGACGGCAGACAAATCGGCGATCATCAAAGCCATCGATCGGCAATGGCTCGATTTACTGATCGTCGGAACGAGCACGGCATCTAAGGAGAAATGGATCCATAAGAACATCCGGGCGGATCATGCTCGGCTTGTGCTTGCTGTTGGCGACCTGTTCGATGTCGTGGCGGGCACGGTTCACCACGTGCCAAAATTTCTGCGGATGATCGGGCTCGACCGCGGCTATTGCGGGATACACGAGGCGACACGCCGGGGTTTGCGGTACGCCCTCGATTCCGCAACCTTCCTCTACTACGTGCTCCAATACGGCGTAACGCGCCGCCGGCGGCTACTGCGTCGATCAACGTAATTGCGTCAGTTAACCATTTCTTTGCTATGAACATTTAGGGTTACTTAACCATCCGCAGTCGCGGGCGGCTCGACCGTTCCGTTCATACGCATGAGATGTGGCGATGTACGACAGCAATCCGAGAAGCCAAGCCATCCTCCGGCCCCCGACGGCACGGCGCAACTATATCGCGATGCCATCCGAAGCCGCTGTGATGCCGGCGGCGGAAGCAAAACTGCTCGGCGTGATCGAACGCGCGCTTGAGCAGCAGCGAGCCAGCCGCGCTACTGGACCTGAAGCGCCGCCGCTTGTCAGTCGCATCGAGACAATCCTGGGCAAGAGGCTTGAGGCAGCAAACGATGTCGAGGCCGCCATTGTCGAGACGCCGCCGATTACGCCTGCACCCATCGCACCGCCCACAGCAGCAGCTGCAAACCTGACCCAGGTTGCATCTTCTACCTCCGAAAGTGCGCCGAAACCAGGGCGCTTGAAGCGTCTCGCTGCGATTGGTCTCGTCTGTGCGCTGGGTGGAGCGAGCGGTAGTCTGATCCCTGCAGAGCCGGCGCGCTATAGCGCGGAAGGAATGCTCGCCATCCAAGGCGCCGGCCAAGGTCGCGCTGTAGCCACGAAAGCGGCCGAAAAGACGCTTTCGGCGTCTCATACGATCGCCGCGACCGTTGCGGCATTGAAGCTCGACCGCGATCCGGAGTTTTCCGGCGGTTCCTCCGATGCATTTGCAGTCGCTATTGACCTGCTATCGACCGATGGCACAGCGGCCGACCCTGTTTCGCGCGCAGAGGCATCGCTCGTTTCCGCGATCCGCACCGCGACCGATCCCCACGCCGGCACGATCGATTTCAAGGTTACCACAGGCAGCGCGGAGAAATCCGCGCGCATTGCGGGCTACCTCGCGTCCGTCCTGACGAGTCGAGAAGCTGCAACTGGGGTTGCCGAAGACGGATCGTTGAAAAAGGCGGACGATGCGGCGCAGCTCGAGCTTGCCTCCTTCACGCAGAAGAGCGGCGAAGGCAACGTGAAGGTTGCGACTGATCTGCAGGAGCAGATCGGAAGCATTGATGGGGAACTGAAGGTAGCCGAGCAGCGCATCCTTGCTGCCCAGGAGCAGGCCCGCCGGCTGAAGACGGCAAAGGTCGGCGATGTCCTTGCCGGCACACTTGATCCTGACCTCATGTTGCCGACACTCATCGACCACCGTGACAGATATGTGGCCGCACACCTGTCGCTTTCGCAGCTGTCGGTCAATCTCGGCCCACGCCATCCGCGGCTGCAGGCGCAGCAGGCCGAGGTCGACGGTTTGAAGGATGCGATTGGCGACGACCTCGCTCGGCTGGTGCGCGAAGCGAATGACGAGATGAAGTCAGCCACCGTCGACAAACGGCAGCTGAGCGATCACCGCAACGCGCTGATCGCGCAGAGCAAGGACACGGGCGTCGATTTCGCGAAGCTGACCGAGCTGCGTGACAAGGCAAGTGCGGCGCGCTTGCGCCTGGAGGACGCGATTACCACAGGAGCCGTTGCGCCGGGTACTGGCAGTGTACAACTGCAGAAGCCGGTACAGACAGTCGCCATGCCGGCTGGTCAGCGTTGGCTGTCGCCACTGCTCGGCGCTCTTGCTGGGCTCGCATTCGGCCTGGCTGTTGTCTCTGCCAAAGCGCGCTCCACGCTTGCTGCGTCCGCAAGGAAAGAGCCGTCGCTACGCACCCCCACACCCGAGCCAAATGTCGGCACGCCATCGACGGCCGCCCCCGCCAAAGGGCCGCAGGAGGTGGACATCGTCCGTGCCGAGCTCGCCGCCATGCGCGACAGGCTGCGTACCCGGTCGGCAGCATCCTGACCTGCTGCGACACGATTGTTCTTGCATTTGCCATTTTAGGCAGGATAGGGCGTGGACAGGCAAATCGCGCTGAGCGCCAACGGCTACAATGGGCTAAAGCAAGGGCAGGAGACAGTCTTGACGACAGTGATTGATGGCAAACAGGTCGCCGCTTCGGTAATCGAAACGGTGAAGGCAGCGACATCGGCGCTGGACAAGCAGAGCGGCGTCAAGACGGGCCTTGCCGTCGTGATTGTCGGGGATGACCCGGCCAGCCATGCCTATGTCAACTCCAAGAGCAAGATGGCGAAGGAATGCGGATTCAAATCCGTCCAGCACACGTTGCCGGTTGAGACCACGCAGGAGGAGTTGGTAGCGCTCGTCGCTACGCTGAACCACGACCCCTCGATCCACGGGATCCTTGTGCAATTGCCGTTGCCGAAGCATCTGAAATCCGAACCGATCATCCAATCGATCCTGCCGGAAAAGGATGTCGATGGTCTGCACGTCGTCAACGCCGGCAAGCTTGCGACTGGCGATTTCGAAACCGGCCTCGTTTCCTGCACGCCCGCCGGTGCGATGGTTTTCGTCCGCCGCACGCATGGCGAAGATCTCTCCGGCCTGAATGCTGTGGTGATCGGCCGCTCCAATCTGTTCGGCAAGCCGATGGCGCAACTGCTGCTGAATGCCAATGCCACGGTGACGATCGCTCACTCACGTACCAAGGACCTGCCGTCGGTCTGCCGTAATGCCGATATTCTGGTCGCCGCTGTCGGTCGCCCGGAGATGGTCAAGAGCGATTGGGTGAAGCCCGGCGCCACCGTGATTGACGTCGGCATCAACCGCGTTCCGGCTCCCGAAAAGGGTGAAGGCAAGACCCGCCTCGTCGGCGATGTTGCCTTTGACGAGGCGTCGAGGGTCGCCGATGTCATCACGCCGGTTCCAGGTGGGGTGGGTCCGATGACCATTGCGATGCTGATGGCCAATACTGTGATCGCCGCCCATCGCGGCGCCGGTCAGACGCCGCCCAAATTCTGATCCTGCCTCGGGGCGGGGCCTGTCGAAGCGCGGACGATCAGTTCGGTTTTCCAGAGCTCCTGTTCCGGGAAGGGGCCGTCCTGCTTGACCGTCCCGATGAGCCGCTGGGCGATGCGCACACCCGCGGCGCGCAGCGACGACCGCGTCGTCGTCAGCGGCACGGAAAAGTTCTCGGGTTTCAGATGCGGCAAAACGTCGTCATGCGCGATCAGTGAAATGTCCTCCCCGAGCTTCAGCCCGGCCTGATTGACGGCGCGGATGGCGCCGAGCGCCAGCACCGTACTGGAACAGAGGATCGCCGTCGGTCGCTCCGGCATCTGTAGAAATCGTTCCATGGCGGACTGGCCAAGCTCGTCCGTCATCGACGTATGGCTCATGCAGTCTTCCGGAAGCGATAGCCCTCGCTCGGCAAGGGCCGCAACCAGCCCGTTCTTGCGGCGGATTGCAAAGTCGAGATGTCCAGGCCCGTTGAGGAGGGCAAAGCGCGTATGGCCGAGCTGAAGCAGCAACCTTGCGGCATCATAGAAAGCGGCCTCGTTGTCGATGTCGAGGTAGGGATAGTCGGGCTCGGAGCCGATGGAGCGGCCGTGCACCAGGAATGGCATGGAGAGCGACTTCAGCATTGGCAGCCGCGGATCGTGGGCCCGCATATAGGCCACGAACAGCGCATCGACATTGCCGCTGATCGCCAGCCGCCGCAGTGCCCCGACCTCGTCGTTTGGATCGGCCGGCATGATCACGAAATGAAAGTCGTGGCGCACGGCCTCCTCGCCGAGCCCGGTTAGGAACTCGCCGAAATGCACATCGGAATAGTGATCGGGAGCCGTCGGCATCACCAGCCCGATCGAGCCTGCCTTGCCGGTCGCCAGCCGTTGCGCCGCCTTGTTCGGGCGGTAGCCTGTCTCCTTCACGGCTTGCAGGACCCGCTCGCGCGTCGCCTCATTGACTTCGGGATAGCCGTTCAATGCTCGGCTTACCGTCGTCTGCGACAGGCCAAGCAATTCCGATAGCTGTTTCAGATTCACGTGCTATTCTTCCTCCGCTTACACTGGTCGCCACCTCCCAATGGAATCCAAAGCGCTTTTAATTATGTAGCAGTTGTGCTGCTTGACTCAAGAAAAATCGCTCCATATTCCCAAGGTATGGCGTCGAAACCCTGATGTAAAAGGCCGCATCTTTTGCGCTTTTTTCGAAATTGCTTGACTCTTTTCCGGCGAAAGTGACATGAGTGCTTTTGTCAAAGCGCTTTGGAACGGCGTCAAAATGGTTTCAAAAGTGCGGTTGGGATTGTGATGGGAGGTTGATCACATGAGAAAGACGTTTTTGATGGGCGTCGCCGCGGCGGCGCTACTTGCTGCCGGTGCTGCGTCTGCTGCCGATCTGAAGTTTGCTCCGGGGCAGGATTCGAAATTCAACTGGAAGAGCTACGACGATTTCAAGGCTGCTCACGCCGATCTCAAGGGCGAGCAGATGACGATCTTCGGGCCCTGGCGCGGCGAAGACGAAGCCTTCTTCCGCAGCATTCTGGCCTACTTCACCGAAGCAACCGGTGTAGACGCCAAGTACTCGTCTTCGGAAAATTACGAACAGCAGATCGTCATCGACACACAGGCCGGTTCGCCGCCGAATATCGCGGTCCTGCCGCAGCCGGGCCTTTTGGCCGATCTCGCCAGCAAGGGCTACTTGACGCCGCTCGGCGATGAGAATTCCCAGTGGATCAAGGACAACTACGGCGCCGGCGATAGCTGGGTCGGCTACGGCACCTACAAGGGCAAGGACGGCAAGGAAGCCTTCTATGCGTTCCCTTACAAGGCCGACGTGAAGTCGCTCGTCTGGTACGTGCCTGAGAATTTCAAGGAAGCGGGCTACAAGGTCCCGACGACTATGGAAGAACTGCACGCCCTGACGGATCAGATCGTCAAGGATGGCGGCGTTCCGTGGTGCATCGGTCTTGGTTCCGGTGGTGCAACCGGCTGGCCGGCAACGGACTGGATCGAAGACATCATGCTGCGTCAGCAGAAGCCTGATGTTTACGACAAGTGGACCACCAACGAAGTCAAGTTCACCGATCCTGCCGTCGTTGCTGCGATCGAGGAATTCGGCTCGTTCGCCAAGAACGAGAAGTATGTAAGCGGTGGCGTTGCAGCAGTCGCGGCGACCGACTTCCGGGATAGCCCGAAGGGTCTCTTCGGCGTGCCGCCGAAGTGCTATCTGCACCATCAGGCGTCGTTCATCCCGTCGTTCTTCCCGGAGGGCACGAAACTCGGTCAGGATGCCGACTTCTTCTATCTGCCGACCTACGCGGCGCATGCCGACCTCGGCAAGCCAGTTCTGGGCGCTGGCACGCTTGTTACCGTCACCAAGGACTCCAAGGCGGCTCGTGCCTTCATCGAGTTCCTGAAGACTCCGATCGCGCACGAAGTCTGGATGGCACAGTCCAGCTTCCTGACGCCGTACAAGGGCGTCAACACGGCAGCCTATGCCAACGACCAGATGAAGAGGGAAGGCGAGATCCTGACGACCGCGACTACCTTCCGCTTCGACGGCTCTGACCTGATGCCTGGCAAGATCGGCGCGGGCGCGTTCTGGACCGGCATGGTCGATTTCGTCGGCGGCAAGTCCGCGGAAGACACCGGCAAGGAAATCCAGAGCGCCTGGGATGGCATCAAGTAACATCGCCTGAGTCCCATGCCGTCGGCAACGGCGGCATGGCTGAAATGCATGGCCGGATACTGGGAGTGTCCGGCCAGCGTCACCTGTCGCGTTGAAAGCGATGGTGACGTGACGACGATCGGCGCGCAAACCCGTCAGGATAGACAGGGTAGCAGGGGGAGGGACGAATGCTGTCGCAGATAGTTTCCGCTTTGGGGGTCGTGATCGTGGCGGTCTTCGCCTGCTCGGCCTATTTCTATTTCTCGAACAAGATTCTGGATTGGTCGCTGCCGGTGAAGGATGGCGACATCCACTCGGCAGCGCGCAACCTGAACCGGCGGGCGATGATCCGGCCGTGGCTGTTCATCGGGCCGGCCCTTTTCCTTCTTATCGTCTACCTCGTTTATCCCGTGGTCGCCACGCTGATCCTTTCCTTCTATGATCGCTCCGGCGAGCAGTTCGTCGGCTTCGCGAACTATCAGTGGGCTTTGACGGACCGCGAGTTCCGCCAATCGATCTTCAACAATATCCTGTGGCTGGCCGTCGTGCCGGCGGCCTGCACCTTCTTCGGCCTCGTCATCGCCGTGATGACCGACCGCATCTGGTGGGGCAACATCGCCAAGAGCATCGTCTTCATGCCGATGGCGATCTCCTTCGTCGGCGCCTCGGTGATCTGGAAATTCATCTACGAGTACCGCGGCGGCAACGATGTTCAAATCGGGCTCCTCAACGCGATCGTCCAATTGTTCGGCGGCACACCGCAGGTTTGGATCTCGGTGCCCTTCTGGAACAACTTCTTCCTGATGGTGATCCTGATCTGGATTCAGACGGGCTTTGCCATGGTGATCCTGTCTGCGGCGCTGCGCGGTATCCCTGAAGAAACCATCGAGGCTGCCGTCATCGATGGCGCCAATGGCTGGCAGATTTTCTGGCGCATCATGGTGCCGCAGGTCTGGGGCACGATCGCCGTCGTCTGGACCACGATCACCATCCTCGTCCTTAAGGTGTTCGACATCGTGCTGACCATGACCAACGGCCAGTGGAATTCGATGGTGCTCGCCAACCTGATGTTCAACTGGCTCTTCCGGGGAGGCGGCGATTCCGGCCGAAGCGCGGTCATCGCGCTGATCATCATGCTGGCCGTGACGCCGATCATGGTCTGGAACGTCCGCCGTGCGAATCGCGAGCTGGGAGGCCACTGAGATGACCCTATCAGGAAGTTTCTTCAAGATCGGCCCGGCCCGCCTCTTCGTTCACTTCGCGGTGCTCGTCATCGTCATTATCTGGTTGATACCGACGCTCGGCATTTTCGTTAGTGCCCTGCGAGACAAGGATCAGCTCGTTTCTTCCGGCTGGTGGACGGCCTTCGCCGGCTCGTCCCGAACCGTGGCCGCCCGCCTTGGGCAGCCGGACCAGCAGAAGCAGGACGGCGCGGTTTACGTCATTTCAGGCAATGTTCTCGAGGGACTGCAGGGCCGCTCCATCAGGGCGTTCGGCACGCGTGTCCAGCAACCGGCCGCCTACAAGGCCGGCGAGACGGCCGACTTGGGTGACGGCCTTTCGCTCACCGTCAACGATGACGGAAGCTATCGTTACACGAAGCCCGCCGCCTTTGGCCCGGATGACGGCGGCCGGCGCGTCTACATTTCAGTCGCCACGCCGCCTGAATTCACGTTGCAGAACTATCGGAACGTTCTCACCAGTGAGGGGATCGGCCAGTCCTTCATCAACTCGCTGACGGTTACCATCCCCGCAACGATTATCCCGATCCTCATTGCGGCTTTTGCAGCCTATGCGCTGAGCTGGATGGAATTCCCGGGCCGTGCGTTGCTGATCGCGCTTGTCGTCGGCCTCATCGTCGTGCCGCTGCAGATGTCGCTCATTCCGCTTCTGCGGCTTTATAACGGCATTGGTTCGCTGCTCGACGCTCCGTCGAAGACCTATCCCGGGATATGGTTTGCGCACACCGCCTTTGGCATGCCGCTGGCGATCTATCTGTTGCGTGCCTATATTGCCGGTCTCCCGAAGGAGATCATCGAATCCGCCCGTGTCGATGGCGCGAGCGATTTTGAAATCTTTACCCGCATCGTACTGCCTCTATCCTTTCCCGCGCTCGCGTCCTTCGCGATCTTCCAGTTCTTGTGGGTGTGGAACGACCTGCTCGTCGCCATGGTCTTCCTCGGCACCGACAGGGACCACCTCGTGCTGACCGGCGCCTTGAACGCGCTGCTCGGCTCGCGGGGGGGCAACTGGGAGATCCTGACGGCCTCGGCCTTCGTCACCATTGTCGTACCGCTGCTCGTGTTCTTTGGCTTGCAGCGCTATCTGGTGCGTGGTCTGCTCGCGGGCTCGGTCAAGGGCGGTTAGGCAACCCAAGACTATCCAACAGGAAACATGAGCATGGCATCCCAATCCATTTTGACGGCCAACAAGGACTGGTGGCGTGGCGCGGTGATCTATCAGATCTATCCGCGCTCCTACCAGGACTCCAATGGCGACGGCATCGGCGACCTGAAGGGCATCACCGCTCGCCTGCCGCATGTCGCCGCCCTTGGCGCTGACGCGATCTGGATCTCGCCCTTCTTCACCTCGCCGATGCGCGATTTCGGCTATGACGTTTCCGACTACGAGAACGTCGATCCGATCTTCGGCACGCTGGTGGATTTCGACACGCTGATATCCGAGGCTCATCGCCTCGGTATTCGCGTGATGATTGATCTCGTCATCTCGCACAGCTCCGACCAGCATCCGTGGTTCGTCGAAAGCCGCGCCAGCAAGACCAACGCCAAGGCGGATTGGTATGTTTGGGCCGATGCCAAGCCGGATGGCACGCCACCGAACAACTGGCTGTCGATCTTCGGCGGGTCCGCATGGGCGTGGGATCCGACGCGCATGCAGTATTACATGCACAACTTCCTTACCTCGCAGCCGGATATGAACCTGCACAATCCCGAGGTTCAGGACCGGCTGCTGGATGTCGTCCGTTTCTGGTTGAAGCGCGGTGTCGATGGCTTCCGTCTCGATACGATCAACTTCTACTTCCACGACAAGGAACTGCGTGACAATCCGGCGCTGCCTCCCGAGCGCCGCAACGCTTCAACCGCTCCGGCGGTCAATCCGTATAACTTCCAGGAACACGTCTACGACAAGAACCGTCCCGAGAACCTGGAGTTCCTGAAGCGGTTCCGCGCCGTGCTCGAGGAGTTTCCGGCGATTGCAGCGGTCGGCGAAGTCGGCGACAGCCAGCGCGGTCTTGAGATTGTCGGAGAATACACTTCCGGCAACGACAAGATGCACATGTGCTATGCCTTCGAGTTCCTGGCTCCCGATCCGCTCTCGCCGGAACGTGTCGAGGAAGTGATGGAGGATTTCGCGGCGGCTGCACCGGATGGCTGGGCCTGCTGGGCATTCTCCAACCACGATGTCATGCGCCATGTCAGCCGCTGGGGATCGCTCGTTGCCGATCACGATGCCTTTGCCAAGCAGTACACATCGCTGTTGATGACGTTGCGCGGCTCCGTTTGCCTCTATCAGGGAGAAGAGCTTGGATTGACAGAGGCAGATCTCGCCTACCAGGACCTGCAGGACCCCTATGGCATCCAGTTCTGGCCGGAATTCAAGGGCCGTGACGGCTGCCGCACGCCGATGGTTTGGGACAGTCAGGTCGCTCAGGGCGGCTTCTCGACCGTCAAGCCGTGGCTGCCGGTTCCGGTCGAGCACATCCTGCGCGCCGTCAGCGTCCAGCAGGGCGACGAAACCTCCGTGCTCGAGCACTATCGCCGCTTCCTTGCCTTCCGCAAGCAGCACCCGGCGTTCGCCAAGGGCGAGATCGAGTTCATCGAGCCGCAGGACGACGTGCTGATCTTCGTGCGCGAGTATGGCAACGAAAAGCTGCTCTGCGTCTTCAACATGAGCGCTGCCGAAAGCGCCGTCGTTTTGCCTGCCGGAGACTGGCAGGCGTTGACGGGCCACGGCTTCGTCAGCAATAACTACGGTGAGAAGATCGATATTCCGGCGTGGGGAGCGTACTTCGCTCGTCTCGCCTGACGATTTGAGGAGGAGGAATTAATGACTGGACTGACGCTCAAGGATATTCGCAAATCCTACGGTTCCGTGGACGTTCTCCACGGCATCGATCTGGAGATCAAGGAGGGCGAGTTCGTTGTGTTCGTCGGTCCTTCGGGCTGCGGAAAATCCACCCTGTTGCGCATGATTGCCGGCCTGGAGAACATCACCGGCGGTGACATGTATATCGACGGCCAACTGGTCAACGACGTTCCGCCCTCCAAGCGCGGTATCGCCATGGTGTTCCAGTCCTATGCGCTTTATCCGCATATGACGGTCTACGACAATATGGCGTTCGGCATGAAGATCGCCGGCGAAAGCAAGCAGGAGATCGATCGCCGCGTTCGTGCCGCCGCCGAAAGCCTGCAGCTCACCCGGTACCTCGATCGCCTGCCGAAGGCGCTCTCCGGTGGTCAGCGGCAGCGTGTCGCCATCGGCCGCGCCATCTGCCGCAACCCCAAGGTCTTCCTCTTCGATGAGCCGCTGTCGAACCTCGACGCAGCGCTTCGTGTCGCAACCCGCATCGAGATCGCCCGGCTGAGCGAGCAGATGGCCGGCACGACGATGATCTACGTCACCCACGACCAGGTGGAAGCGATGACGCTTGCCGACCGCATCGTCGTCCTCTCCGCCGGCAATATCGAGCAGGTGGGGGCGCCGCTGGAACTCTACGAGCGTCCGGCAAACCTCTTCGTTGCCAAGTTCATCGGTTCTCCGGCCATGAACGTCATCCCGTCGACCATCACCGAGGCTGGCAATACGACCACGGTGACGCTGACAGGCGGCAAGTCCGTGACACTAGACATTCCCACAGCGGCCGCCGAGAAGGGCAAGACCGCAAGCTTCGGCGTTCGTCCTGAAGATTTGCGTATCGCCGGTGCCGGCGATGACTACCTCTTCGAGGGCGAAGTTTCGATCGTCGAGGCGCTCGGCGAAGTGACGCTTCTCTACATCGAGGGCCTCGTTCCAGGCGAACCGATCATCGTCAAGCTGCCCGGCATCTATGACGTCAGGAAGGGTCAGAAGATGCATTTCTCCGCCGATCGGACGAAGCTGCATCTGTTCGATGCCGATGGCCGGACCTACCGTAAATAGCATCCGATCCATTTTTGGGCCGTTCCAAAAAACGGCCCAAATCGGAACTCTTCTCACCTTCTGTTAAAGATTCGATTGGTAAGATTTCCCCGTTGCATATCGAGGGGAATACGGCGGTGGCTGCATCCAATTCAATGCCTTCCGGGCACTTCTTGAACAAAGAAGAATCCTTCATGTACGACCGTGAGGTGCGGTTCAAGATGGAGGATACGATGAACGCCGCACGCATCGAATATACCGAGAAGGGCGTCATGCACATGGCGTCCCGGCGATGCGATATCATTCGTATTTCGAAGAGCACTGCGGTCCTCGCGCTGCTCACCCAATACGCCCTTCCGAAGCAGTTCTATCTCGATATCCCGGATGCCCGCATCACCAAGGTCGGCTGCATGCTGATGCGGGTGAATACCAACAACACGATCGAAGTCCGGTTCCTTCGGATGTTGAATGACAAGGAACTCAACAAGATCTTTGTCTACAGCACACACCCGGCGCACCGTGATCGCGTGCTCGACATTCGCGCCTGATTTCTCGAAGCATTGAAAGACAAAAGCCCGCGAGTTTCTGAACCGATCCCCGAAGGTTGTTGTCCAACATTCGGGGGGCAGTTCATTTCCTCGCGGGCTTGCTGTTTTTCAGCGCAATGCCGCTCAGTGGAACAGCACGCTTGCACCACGATCCGAAGGGCCAACGGCGCGGCGGAAGGGTGCAAACAGGTCCCTGCCCATGCCGAATTCGTTCTCGGAAAGATCGGCGACAACAGATTCACGTTCAGCCAGATCGGCAGCGTCGACCAGCACCTCCAGTGTGCCCGCGATCGCATCGAGGCGGATAATATCGCCGTCCTTGATCCGCGCGATCGGACCGCCGTCGACAGCTTCCGGCGTGACGTGGATTGCTGCCGGCACCTTGCCTGAGGCGCCCGACATGCGGCCGTCCGTCAGAAGCGCGACGCGGAAGCCGCGGTCCTGCAGCACGCCGAGCGGCGGCGTCAGCTTGTGCAGTTCCGGCATACCGTTCGCCTTCGGTCCCTGGAAACGGACAACGGCGATGAAGTCCTTGTTGAGTTTCCCGTCCTTGAACGCGTCCTGCAATTCCTGCTGGCTGTGGAAGACGACGGCCGGCGCTTCGATGACGTGCCTGTCCTGCTTGACCGCAGAGATCTTGATAACGGCCTTGCCGAGATTGCCGCGCAGCATCTTCAGGCCGCCATTGGCCTGGAAAGGCGTCTCGATATTGGCAAGCACCTTCGGGTCGACGCTTTTTTCCGGCGCCGGTTCGCGCACGATCGTGCCGTCGTCGCCGAGGCGGGGATCGATGGTGTAGGCCTGCAGGCCCTGGCCGAAGACGGTGCGCACGTCGTCATGTAGCATGCCGTGCTTAAGCAGTTCCTTGATGAGGAAGCCCATGCCGCCCGCCGCGTGGAAGTGGTTCACGTCTGCAAGGCCGTTCGGATAGACGCGCGCCAGTAGCGGCACCACTTCGGAAAGCTCGGCGATATCCTGCCAGGTCAACTGGATGCCTGCTGCCCGCGCCATGGCGACAAGGTGCAGGGTGTGGTTCGTCGAGCCGCCGGTCGCATGCAGACCGACGACGCCGTTGACGACGGAGCGTTCGTCGATCATCTCGCCGGCGGGCGTGAACTCGTTGCCCTGTGCGGTGATCGCCAGCGCCCGCTTGGCCGCCTCACGCGTGAAGGCTTCGCGCAGCGGCGTGCCCGGATTGATGAAGGAGGAGCCGGGCATATGGAAGCCCATGATCTCCATCAGCATCTGGTTTGAGTTCGCCGTGCCGTAGAATGTGCAGGTGCCCGGACCGTGGTACGACTTCGATTCCGCTTCCAGAAGTTCGGCGCGGCCGACCTTGCCTTCTGCATAGAGCTGTCGCACGCGCGACTTCTCGTCGTTCGGAAGACCCGTCGTCATCGGCCCGGCCGGCACGAAGATTGCCGGTAGGTGACCGAAGGAGAGGGCGGCAATGACGAGGCCCGGCACGATCTTGTCGCAGACACCGAGGAAGAGCGCGGCATCGAACATGTTGTGTGAGAGGCCAACACCGGCCGCCATGGCGATCAGATCACGGGAAAACAGCGAGAGCTCCATGCCCGGTTGGCCCTGCGTGACGCCATCGCACATGGCTGGGACGCCACCCGCCACCTGGGCGATGCCACCGGCCTCCGCTGCTGCCTCGCGAATGATTGCCGGATAGTGCTCGAAGGGCTGATGCGCGGAGAGCATGTCATTGTAGGAGGTGATGATGCCCAGATTAGGCACGCGGTCCCCCGCCAGTGCCTCCTTCTCCGCGGGGGAACAGACCGCGAAGCCGTGCGCGAGGTTGGCGCAACCGAGAACCGAGCGGCTTACACCTTTGGAAGCGGCGTTTCGCAGGCGCTCCAGATAGAGTCCGCGCGTCGGCTTCGATCGTTCGACAATGCGGGCGGTGATCGCAGAAATGCGTGCATTAGCGGACATGGGAGGTATCCTGCCTTGGTTGCTCTTCAATTTTCGTTCGCGGCTTGCCCGAAGGCCTATGGAGCCCAGTAGACTTCGACCGGGCTCGTTGCCCGCCGCAGAATGGCGCGGATCGGCATCTCTGCCTCGTCGCCGGCTCTCTCGGCCTTCGTCAGGACGTCCTTCTTGCTCTCGCCTTCGATGTGAAGCACGAGCAGCTTTGCATCCTGAAGGCTGGAGAAGGTGAAGGTGAGCCGCGGCTCGCCCGCGCCGTCCGCCTCCATGGTAATGATACCACGTGGCGTCTTAGCGTCGAGCGCGACCTTCAGATTGCTGCCATCCGGGAAGAACGAGGCCGTGTGGCCGTCACCGCCCATTCCGAGGATCGCCACGTCAAAGGGATTGCTGATCGAAGCGGTCGCCGTCGTCGCAAGCTTCGCCGCGTCCTCGACCGACGCCGCCGCCTGATAGAGTGGCAGGAAGCGCGCGGCTTTCGCTTTGTTCTGCAGGAGGTTGTCGGCCACCAGCAGATGGTTCGAGCGCGGATTGTCCGCAGGCACGAAACGCTCGTCGACCAGCGTGATGGTCACTTTGGTCCAGTCGAGATCACGCGCCGAAAGCTCCTGGAAGAAGAGCCTCGGCGTCGAACCGCCGGAGACGGCGAACGTCGCCGCTCCGCGTGCGTCGATTGCGGCGGAAAGCGACGCAACGACTTTGTCTGCCAGGTTGCGAGCCAGTTCTGCGCCGTTGGCGAAAGCATGCATCGTCGCTGCCATCGTCTTTGATCCTACAGGTTGTCGTGCCAGGTGCGGCCGTCACGCTCGATGAGCGCGATTGATTGGCTAGGACCCCAGGTGCCGGCGGTATAGCCTTGAACCTTCTGTCCGGTCGTTTCCCAACCCTTGAGGATCGGATCCACCCACTGCCATGCCGCCTCCACTTCGTCGCGGCGCATGAACAGCGTCTGGTTGGAACGGATGACGTCCATCAGCAGGCGCTCGTAGGCATCCGGGTTCCGCACCGAGAAGGACTCGGCGAAGCTCATGTCGAGCGAGACGTTGCGCAGACGCATACCGCCTGGACCTGGATCCTTAATCATCAGAGACTGCTTGACGCCTTCGTCAGGCTGCAGGCGAATGATGAGCTGGTTCTGGTTGATGCGGCCGGCGGACTGATCGAAGACCGAGTGCGGGATCGGCTTGAAGGTGATGACGATCTCTGACATGCGACCGGCAAGACGCTTGCCGGTGCGGATGTAGAAGGGAACGCCGGCCCAGCGCCAATTGCCGATCTCGGCTTTGATGGCAACGAAGGTTTCGGTGTTCGAAACGCCGCCTTCGAGCTCTTCCAGGTAGCCCTTGACTGGACCACTGCCGGAAGCGCCTGCGCGATACTGGCCGCGAACGGTGCTGGTCTCGACGTTCGATGCGTTGATCGGCTTCAATGCCCGCAGCACCTTTAGCTTCTCGTCGCGGACGGCTTCGGAGTCCATCGAAGAAGGAACTTCCATTGCAACCAGGCAGACGAGCTGCATGATGTGGTTCTGCACCATGTCGCGCAGAGCGCCGGCGGTATCGTAGTAGCCCGCGCGACCTTCGAGGCCGACCGACTCGGCAACCGTAATCTGTACGTGGTCGATGTGATTGGCATTCCACAGCGGCTCATAGAGCGCGTTGGCAAAGCGCAGCGCCATCAGGTTCTGCACCGTTTCCTTGCCGAGATAGTGATCGATACGGAAGATCTGTTCTTCCTTGAAGACCTTGCCGATCGTGTCGTTCAGCTGCAGGGCGGAAGCGAGATCGCGGCCGATCGGCTTCTCGACAACGATGCGCGTCGACTTGGTGATCAGCTTGTGGTCGTGGATCTTCTGCGAGATGTCGCCGAAAATACCAGGCGCAACGGCGAGGTAAAAGGCGCGTACGCGATCCTTGCCCTCATCCAGAAGCTTCTTCAGTTGATCCCAGCCGGCGTCCGAACGCGCATCGACAGGCACGTAGTACAGGCGCCGCAGGAATTTCGCGACCTCGGTCTCGTCGTACTCACCCTTCTTGAGATGCTCCTTCAGGGCGTCCTGGGCAAACTTGCGATATTCCTCGTTCGTAAGCGGGCTGCGCGAGGCGCCGATGATACGGGTCGGCTCAGTGAATTGACCTTCGATCTGACGATGGTAAAGGGCCGGAAGCAACTTGCGTTCTGCAAGGTCGCCACTGCCGCCGAAAACGACATAATCAAAGGGTTCAACGGGGATGATTTGGCTGCTCATGAGGATGTCTCTCAATCAGACGAGTTATTGGCTCTTTAATCTAATCGATTTAAAAAAGCCAGTGTGCGATGCAATGAATCTCTCGGAAAGAGGTTTTAGTTCGAATTGCCGCGCGATGAAATCCGCAATCTGACTAAAATTTGTCGCGCAACGCAAACCAGGAAAGCGCCAGAAAGAGCAGCGGCGCCCGCATGGCGGCGCCCCCTGGAAAGGCCGGAATATCGAGCGACCTGAAAAGATCGAGATCCGCCGATTTTCCCAGAACCGTTTGCGCGTAGAGCCTTCCACAATAGTTTGCGAGCATGACGCCGTGTCCGGAATAGCCGCCGATCGAGGTCACGCCAGGCATGACCTCGCGCACGAAGGGCTGCCGCGGCATGGTGATGCCGACCGAACCGCCCCAGGCATGCGTGATCTCGATATCCCGAAGCGTCGGGTAGATTTCCGCGATCTGCCGGCGGATGTGCTGCGTAATGTCGCGCGGATTGTCGGCCGTATAGGCTTCTCGACCGCCGAAGAGTAGCCGTCCGTCCTTGGACTTGCGGAAGTAGCGCACGACGAAGCGTGAGTCGGCCACGGCTTCGCCACCAGAAAGTACCTCCGGATAGCGGTCGAGTGGAGCGGTGGCGCCGATGAAGGAGCGAATGGGCATCACGTGGCTTGCAGTCACCGGCTCGAGATTGCCGATGTAGCCGTCGCAGGCAATCAACGCCTTGTCAGCGGTGATCGTGCCTCTCGGCGTCTCTATCGTCACCTTGCGGCTACCCTGGCGAATCGCCGTCGCCTTCGTCATCTCGAAAACGTGCGCCCCGGCATTGGCCGCAACACGGGCCAGACCGATCAGCAGCTTCAGCGGGTGGATATGACCCGTGCCGGTATCGCGAACGCCGCAATAATAGCGCGTCGAGCCAAGCCGCTCCTGGGTCTCGGCTTTGTCCATGAAGCGCACATGAGGGTAGTTGTAGCGCATAGCCGCGATCTCGGCATTTTCGTAATAGTCCGGCCTGTAGCTTTCCTTGTGCGCTACGTTCATCTGCCCCGGCATGTAGTCCATGTCGATCTGATGGTCCGTGGCAAAATCCATGAGATGCCGCTTGGCGGCCTCGGCAAGGTTAAACAGCGCGCGCGAGCGCTCGTAACCGATTTTTTCCTCAAGCTCTTCCGGCCACCAGCGCTGTCCGGTGCCGAGCTGGCCGCCATTGCGCCCGGAGGCGCCGTCGCCAAACCGGCACGCCTCGATGAGAACCACCGAGACGCCTGACTTGGCGAGATTGTAGGCAGCCTGCAGCCCTGTGTAACCGCCGCCGACGATCGCGACGTCGCAAGTCGTCGAGCCGTCGAGTGCGGGATAGGTCGGCCGTTCGCCGACCGTTGCCTGATACCACGAAATGCCGGGCGCAATGGGGCTTTGCCATCTCTCCTGCAATGTCATGACCAAGCCCTCCCTACACGTTCAGCAGAAGGAATTCGCGTTCCCAGGGGCTGATCACCTGCATGAAGGTTTCGAATTCTCCGCGCTTCACACCGGCGTAGATACCGAGGAACTCCTTGCCGAATACTTCCTCGAAGGCTTCCTCGTCCTCCATCAGTGCGACGGCCTCCAGAAGACCGCGCGGCAGATCGATCGAACCCTCGTTTGCCGTGTCCTCTGTCGGCGCGGTCGGCTCGATGCCCTTCATGATGCCGAGCAGGCCGGAGGCCAGCGAGGCGGCAAGCGCGAGATAAGGATTGGCGTCCGAACTCGGCAGGCGGTTTTCCACGCGCCTTGCCTGCGGATCGGACACCGGCACACGGAACGCCGTCGTGCGGTTGTCGTAACCCCAGGCATTGTTGACGGGCGCCGACATGTCGGGCGTCAGCCGGCGGTAGGAGTTCACATAGGGCGCCAGCATCACCATGGAACTCGGCACGTATTTCTGCAGGCCGCCGATGAAATGGAAGAATTCACGTGAGGCGGAACCGTCCGGGTTCGAGAAGATATTCTTGCCTGTCTCCACGTTGACCACGGACTGGTGGATGTGCATGGCCGAACCCGGTTGGCCCTGCATCGGCTTGGCCATGAAGGTCGCGTAGATGCCGTGTTTCATTGCCGCTTCGCGGATCGTGCGCTTGAACAGGAACACCTGGTCGGCAAGCTCGATTGGATTGCCGTGGCGCAGGTTGATCTCCAGCTGCGCCGGGCCCTCCTCGTGGATCAGCGTGTCGATCTCGAGGCCCTGCTTCTCCGAGAAATGATAGATGTCGTCGATCAGTTCGTCGAACTCGTTGATACCGGCGATCGAATAGCCCTGACCGCCGAGGATCGAGCGACCGGAGCGGCCCTTCGGCGGATGCAGCGGATAGTCGGGGTCGTCGTTCTTGGCAACCAGGTAGAATTCGATCTCGGGCGCCACGATCGGCTTCCAGCCGCGGTCGCCATAAAGCTTCAGTACACGTTTCAGGACGTTGCGTGGCGTATAGGGAACCTCTTCGCCGTCTACGCTGACGATGTCGCAGATCACCTGCGCCGTCGGGTCGGTTTCCCAAGGGACCACGGAGAGCGTGGAAAGGTCGGGAACCAGCTTCAGGTCGCTGTCCCTGGGCTCATAGCGGAAGCTTTCGGTCTCATCCGGATACTCGCCGGAGATTGTGTGACGGTAGATCGCCGAGGGCAGGGCAAGCGAGGTGTTTGACGTGAATTTGGAGCTCGGCATCATCTTGCCGCGCGGCACGCCGGCAAGGTCCGGCGTGATGCACTCGATGTCTTCGATGCCACGCGCCCGCAAGAACTGCGCTGCTTCCTTCCAGTTTGCAACGCCGCGCTGGTGTCCGGGGTCCGGGGGTGTTTTCTTCGAGGCGGGTACGTTTCTGGCAGGCTTCAGCGTCGTCTTTTTTGGGGACATGACACACCGGTTTGCGTTGATCGTGACGGCATCATAGCTGGAGTTTGGCAATTGGCGAGGGGGAGGCACGTTGACTTTCGCCTCTTGATGGAAAAAGAAGACGCCTTTCGACAAGGGAAGTGGTTTTGCGAAAAAGCGATGTGATCGTCATCGGCGCGGGCGCCGCCGGCATGATGTGCGCCATTCGCGCCGCCCAGCGCGGTCGCTCGGTCATCGTCCTGGACCATGCGAAGACGCCGGGCGAAAAGATCCGCATCTCCGGCGGCGGCCGCTGCAATTTCACCAATATAAATACTGGCCCGAAAAGCTTCCTCTCTGCCAATCCGCATTTTTGCAAATCGGCCCTCGCGCGGTTCACGCCTTCCGACTTCATCGCCATGGTCGATCGCCACCGGATCGCCTGGCACGAGAAGACGCTTGGCCAGTTGTTCTGCGACGATAGCGCCAAGGACATTATCCGCATGCTGCTCGACGAGATGCAGACAGCCGGCGCGGCGTTGCATCTGCGTACCGAGATCGGGGATGTCGAAAAGAGCGGCGAAGGCTTCCGCATCTCGACGTCGGAGGGCGCATACGAATGCCGCACGCTGGTCCTCGCGACCGGCGGCAAGTCGATTCCGAAGATGGGGGCGACCGGCTTTGCCTATCGCGTCGCCGAGCAGTTCGGCCTTCCCCTGGTCGAGACGCGGCCCGGCCTTGTGCCGCTAACCCTGGATCAGGCCACGCTCGAAAGCCTTTCCGAACTCTCGGGCATATCAGCCTCGGTCGAAATCCGCCACGGCAAGACCGCCTTCCGCGAAGCCCTGCTCTTCACGCATCGCGGCCTCAGCGGTCCGGCGATCCTGCAGATCTCCTCCTATTGGCGCGAGGGCGACGACATCACCGTCGACATCGAACCGAATGTCGATCTGCACGAGCATCTGAAGACCGCGAAAAGGGCAAATGGCCGGCAGTCGGCGCAGACGGCGCTGGCCGAGATTCTGCCGAAACGGCTGGCGCAATACCTGACCGAGCGGGAAGGCATCGCGGGTCACATAGCCGATCTCTCCGACAAGGTTTTGCTGCGTCTGGTCGACGCCGTGCAGAACTGGAAGATCAAGCCGTCGGGCTCGGAGGGCTATCGGACCGCCGAAGTGACGCTCGGCGGCATCGATACGGCCGCGCTTGATTCCCGCACCATGGCGGCGAAAAGCGTCCCAGGCCTCTTCTTCATCGGCGAATGCATCGACGTGACCGGCTGGCTCGGTGGCTATAATTTCCAGTGGGCGTGGGCTTCCGGCTTCGTTGCCGGTGAATCTTTGTAGGCACGAAACAACCCGCTCGATTCAAGAGTTCTTAAGGAGGGTGCGCCATCCTGCCTCAATGACAGTTGGAAAAGCGCTTCCTAAATAGAGCTTTACCAGCAAGTCGTTTTGTTGGATTGTTATGCCAGAGATGAAGTGAGGTTCTGCAGATGAACAAGAACACACGACGCGCACGCGCCATTGCAATCGCTCAAGCCAAGCCCGACAACAAGCTCGTCGCCGTACGCTATTTCGTCATCTCTGCCAGTGCACTGGCCGCCGTGGCCGCTCTCCTCCTCGCACGTTGGTTCTGACATGCGCGATCTTTAGACGCCTGGCATGGCGCGCATTTGCGCGCCGGCCGTCTAGCGGATAAATTGATTTGAACACGGCTATCCCGAGTTTTCGCTTATCCGAAAATTAAGACATCCTCTGCAAAACTCGCTCGATATTTTTTGGGCGCTTTCCGTTTTGACGTGAAGCGAGCTGGCAATGACTGCCGCCCAGGCCTCGTGTCCGGGATTCCAATTGTTCCAATAGAGCAGCTCGATGCACTCGGTCGGCGCCCGCCAGGCGGCCGGCGGGAGGAGTGGTGTATGGAAGGCCGGAACCGCCATGTTGATTGATAAGATTCTTTCCCGTTTCAGGATCAAGACCAAGGTCCTGATCTTTGTATTGCCCTTTGTTGTAAGCATTTCTGCCGTCGGCCTGACCGGTCTCTATGCCTCTGGTCTGCTGCAGGGGCGTATGGAAATCTCCAACAGCGTCCTGCAGTCGCTAAGCGGGTTCAAGGATCTTTATGGTTCCATGGACGACTTCCTGCAGATCACCAGCCAGGAAGCACGCGACAAGCTTTATGGGGACATCAAGACACAGCAAGGTACTTTGAACGCCACGCTGAAGCAGATCGGCGAAAACGGCGGACGCGACAACCTGCGGGTTGCGATTGACGGCACTTCCGGGATTTCCGACACCGTGGGCAAGCTCTGGACTCTTCATGAGCAGGAGCTCGCTCTCCGCAAGTCGATCGACGACGCGCAGAAGGTGATGATCACAAGCCGCTTCAACGTGAACTACGATGCGCAGCAGCTTGAGGAAAATATCCGCAATGACGAAGGCAACGCGACGGCAACGCTCCGCGCCGCCGATCGCCTGCTGAAGGGCGGGGACACGCTTGCCACAGTCATGGGCGATTTCAACAAGGCCCAGTTGCCCGCCGACAAGCTGAAGGTCGTTACCGACGCCATTCCTGCCATCACGAAGGCTCAGCGCCTGATCGAGATTTCGGTACCCGCGAACCAGAAGAGCATGACGCAGTCGCTGTCGCAGACGATCAGTGACGTGAAGGCGCAGGCAACTGCTGCTGACGCCGGCACCGATGAGGCGATAGCCAATCTCGGGCGGCTTGTCTCGCGCTTCCGTCAGATGTCGACCTATACGCAGCTGACGGCGACGCAGATGATGCGCGCGGCGACGACCACCTTCGTCGAGCTCGACAGCCGTATCGCCCAGACGAATTCCGTGCTCGAGGACACGCGCCGCCTGGAGAGCGCGATCTACTCGCTTCAGCTCGTCCTCGGTGAATTCGCCGCCAAGCCGGGCAAGGAAAACCGCGTCCGCCTGCATCAGGAGATCGCGACGCTCGGCACCAATCTCAACACGCTGCTCGCCAGCGCGAAGGGTATGAACTTCGCGGAAGACATCGTCGCGGCCATGTCTCCAGCCCTTGCCTCGATGGACAAGGACGCCCAGAGCCTCGTTGATACGATCAACCAGCGTGTTACTGACTACGCATCCGCCCGCCAGCAACTTGATGCCGTCTGGGGTCAACTGACGACCTTTGCCGAATTGCAAAAGCAGAGCGCCGGTGCCGAGCGTACGCAGGCGAACGGCATTTCGGTGCTGACGACCGGTCTTGGCATTCTGGTCTCGATCATCGGCGGTATCGCCCTGGTTCTAACTCTGCAGCGTCCGATTGGTCAGATCACCGCGGCCATGCGGCGCATTGCCGATGGCGCGCTCGATACGAACATCTCGGGCGATCAGCGGCATGACGAAATTGGCGACATGGCCCGCGCACTCGGCATCTTCAAGGAGAATGCGATCTCCAAGATCCGTATTGAGGAGCAGAGCGATGAAGAGCGTGCTGCTGCCGAGCACGAGCGCCAACGCAACGATGCCGAGAAACGGGAGATGGACCGCCAGATCGAGTTTGCGGTCAACGCGCTGGCCTCCGGTCTCGAGCGCATGTCGCAGGGCGACATTTCGACCACGATCGATACGCCGTTCATCGGGCGTCTCGAGCAGCTTCGCCAGGACTTCAACGGTTCGATGATGCGCCTGCAGGCAACCATGAGCCAGATCCGCGACAACGTCGAGATGATCCAGGGCAACGGCAACCAGATGGCTCAGTCCGCCGAAGATCTTGCCAAGCGCACCGAGCAGCAGGCAGCTTCGCTTGAAGAGACCGCCGCCGCGGTTGAACAGATCACGGTGACGGTCCGCTCCTCTGCGGAGCGCGCCAAGGACGCTGATCAGATCGTCCGCCAGGCCAAGCGCAGCGCCGACGACTCGGCAGTCGTCGTCAGCAACGCCATCGACGCGATGGGCCGTATCGAAGATGCTTCCCGCCAGATCGAGCAGATCATCGGCGTCATCGACGAGATCGCGTTCCAAACCAATCTGCTGGCATTGAACGCCGGCATCGAAGCGGCGCGCGCCGGTGAAGCCGGCAAGGGCTTTGCTGTCGTCGCCATGGAGGTGCGTGAGTTGGCGCAGCGCTCCGCTGCTGCTGCGCAGGAGATCAAGGGCCTCATCAACAAATCGACGACAGAGGTCAGCTCCGGCTCGCAGTTCGTGCAAGAGACCGGCACGGTGCTTGCGAAGATCAGCGCTCAGATCGTCACGATCAGCCAGCATGTCGAGACGATCGCCCGTGCGAGCCATGACCAGTCGGGCGCGCTGCAGGAAGTCAATGCGACGGTGAATCAAATGGATCAGATGACGCAGCAGAACGCGGCAATGGTCGAAGAGACCACCGCCGCGAGCCGCGAGCTTGCAACGGAAGCGGATCTGCTCCTGCAACTGATCCGGCAGTTCAAGATCGACGGCGACATGCAGGGCACGATCTATCGCGCCGCATAAGACGATCGAACTCAATCGCCACAAAGGCTCCGGATTTTCCGGGGCTTTTTGCTTTCTGCCTCCTGCCACGGCCTGGAGACGGCTCAGCGCTTGGGCTCGATTTCAAATTTTTGACAATTGCCAATTTTTTGAAGATTTTCTTTTACCGCGCAGTCGATTGCAGGCGTTGCAACCGCATTTGAACGTCAGGGCAGCGACTACGTCCGCGTCTCGATGAACGTGAAGAAGGAAAACGGCGATCGCGCCGTCGGCACGAAGCTCGCAGCGGATCACCCCGCGCAGGTGGTATTGGCCAGGGGGCAGGCCTACTACGGCCCGGCAGAGCTGTTCGGTCGGAAGTTCATGACTGGTTATTTCCCGGTCAAGAACGCGACCGGCTCAAATGTCGGCATCCTCTTCATCGGCATCCCGATGGAGGTTTACTACAATAGTCTGCAGCAGTTGCTGATCCTGGTGGCCGGCGCTGGCGTCGCGGTATTGCTGCCGGTCGGCGTAGTCGCCTACTTCGCCATCCGGACGTCCGTCAGGCCGCTGGAAGCGCTGACCGCTACCATCCATACGAACTCTGCCGGAAATCTCGATGGATCGATCCCCTGTGTGGAGAAGCAGAACGAGTTCGGCGCCATCGGACGCGCCCTCGCGCTCTTCCGGGATAACGCCCGCGCTCGCCAGACATTGGAAACGCAGGCGGCCGAACAGCGCCAACTCAGCAACGACGAGCGCGCTCGCAACGATGCCGAGAAGCGCACGCTCGACGGTCAGATCGACTTCGCCGTCAATCAGCTCGCGGCCGGTTTGGCGCGTCTGGCGCAGGGCGATGTCTCCCCGACGATCGAGATTGCGTTCGTCGGTTGCCTGGAGCAGCTTCGTGTCGATTTCAACGCATCGCTCATCCGCCTGCAGGAAACGCTGGCCCGCATTCGTGACAACACCGCTTCGATCCAGAGCAATTCCCGCGCCATGCTGGCTTCCGCCGACGAGCTTTCGAAGCGTACGGAAGCGCAGGCTGCCAATCTCGAGGAAAACGGCGGCCGCCGTCGAGGAAATCACGGTAACGGTCAAATCGTCTGCGGTGCGTGCGCGGGAGGCGAACGACGCCGTATCCGTGACGAAGAAGAACGCCGATAGCTCGGGCACCGTGGTCAGCGACACGGTCGCGGCGATGGACCGCATCGAGGAGGCCTCGAAGCAGATCGAACAGATCATTGAAGTCATCGACGACATCGCATTTCAAACGAACCTGCTGGCGTTGAACGCCGGTATCGAGGTGGCGCGCGCCGGTGAGGCAGGCAAGGGTTTCGCCGTCGTTGCGCAGGGAGTGCGCGAGCTCGCGCAGCGCTCTGCAGACGCCGCGCGCGAAATCAAGGGCCTGATCGAGAAGTCGACGCGGGAGGTCACGACCGGATCCGGTCTCGTGCAGAAGACCGGCTCGGTGCTCGCCGCGATCAGTCAGGAGATCATCGCGATCAGCAGTCACGTCGAAACGATCGCAACGGCAAGCCAGGACCAATCGGCCGCTCTGCAGGAGGTCAACGGCGCCGTCAATGCGATGGACCAGATGACGCAGCAGAACGCCGCAATGGTTGAGGAAACGACCGAGGCGAGCCGCCAGCTTGCGAATGAGGCGGATGCGTTGATGGCGCTGGTTCAGCAGTTCCGCTTCGATGCCGCTCCCGATTACGGCCGGACGAGGCAGGCGGCCTGATCGCTGCGCTCAGGTCGACAACGGCCGGGTGCTCTGGCGCGAAACGCTTTGACCGATATTCTGAAGGATGTGAGCAAGGCCGCGAAGCGGACTAGCCGGGAGCTGCCGAAGCTTTCGTAGAACTCGCTTTCGGCTCGCGGCGAATATTTGCCACGGCTGTCGTTGAGCAGGTCTGCAATCTGGGCAATGGCGATGAGAGTGATCATGACGATGTCCTTCCGTCTGGGCATCGCTTTAGTTATTCATCAAAATCTGGTTTATAAACACGAATTATCCCACTATGTTTTTCGTCAATGAAAAATACGCAATGGGATTCTTTTCAGCTCTTTCTTCAGGTTGCCCGGTTTGGCGGGCTGACCGGTGCCAGCGCATCAAGCGGGCTGAGCCCCGCCACGATCGGCCGTCGCATGCTCGATCTGGAGCATGAGATCGGCAAGGCTCTCTTTGTCCGCAGCCAGACGGGCTACAGCCTCACTGTCGATGGCCAGGTGCTTCTGGACCATCTGCAGGACATGGAGGCGGCGGCGCGCAAGGTCGATGCCTGGCGGCAGGCAAGCAGCGTCGGCGCAACGGTGAGGATCGCCGCCGGCACCTGGATCGCATGGCTGCTGACGGAGAACTTCGCTGCTGTCCGCAAGCCCGGCGATGCCTTCGCGGTGTCGCTGACCATCGGCGAAGCACGCGCCAATCTGAACTACAGGGAAAGCGACATCGGTATCCGCGCCTTTGAACCGGAAGAAGGCAACCTTGCCGCCCGCCTGCTCGGCGAAGTGGCCTATGCTGTCTATGTCAGACGGAATGCTGACGGGACCGATGAGCGCTGGGTGGCCGTCGCCGAAGAGGATGCGATATCGAACTACCTTCGCTGGCCGCATCGCAACGCAGCCGGCTCGATCGTTGCGACCGTCAACCGGCCGCGCTCACTGCCGGAACTGGTGAGGGCAGGGGCCGGTAAGGCGGTCTTGCCGTGCTTCGTCGGCGACCTCGATCCCGAATTGCAGCGCCTCGGCAGCGAGCTGCCGGAACTGCGCCACCGGCAATGGATCGTCATGAACAGCGAAGATCGGCACCGGCCGGAAATCCGGACCGTTGCCGATCGCATGACGAGATTGCTGAAGAGCCATGTCGATCTCTTCGCGGGCAAGCGCTCCAGCCGAAGCTGAGAGCGTCGCCTGATCCTACTCAGTTGCGCCCCGCGACGATGACGGGGATCAAAAGGTCTCCCCAGTTCCCGTCGCCGCCATGGTGTCTCGCCGAGCGAACGATCTCGACGGAAACGCCGGCATCGACCGCCTTCATGACCGACTGGTTCAGCCGGTGCAGGTCATTGGCCAGCATGCGGATCATCGTCTGCTGATCCGGTGTCATGCAGGTGGATTGTTCTTCAGCGCGTTCCTTGACGCGTGCAAGCGTAGGCATGGCATTCTCCTCCTTGGTGCGATCATTCTGCTGCTGGTTTGAACTGCGCGTGCTCGGTGGATTCCTTCATCGCCGTCGTCGACGAACGTCCGCCGGTGATGGCCATCGAAACGGCATCGAAATAGCCGGTGCCGACTTCGCGCTGATGTTTGGTTGCGGTGTAGCCGTTGATCTCGGCCGCGAACTCCGCCTCCTGCAGTTCGGAATAGGCGGCCATCTGCCGGTCCTTGTAGCCTCTGGCGAGCTCGTACATTCCGAAGTTCAGCTGATGGAATCCGGCCAGCGTGATGAACTGGAACTTGTAGCCCATCGCGCCGAGTTCGCGCTGGAACTTGGCGATCGTCGTGTCGTCTAGGTTCTTCTTCCAGTTGAACGACGGCGAGCAGTTGTAGGCGAGCAGTTTGCCGGGATGCACCTTGTGCACGCCTTCGGCAAAACGGCGTGCTTGCTCCAGATCCGGTTTCGAGGTTTCGCACCAGATGAGATCGCAGTGCGGCGCGTAGGCGACGGCGCGAGCGATACAGGGCTCGAGCCCGTTGCGAACCTGATAGAAGCCTTCAACCGTCCGTCCGGCATCGTAATCGACGAAGGGCTGGTCGCGCTCGTCGATATCTGATGTCAGCAGTTTGGCTGCCTCCGCGTCAGTCCGTGCGATGACGAGCGTCGGAACGCCCATGACATCGGCGGCGAGGCGAGCCGCATCGAGGTTGCGGACATGTGCCGCAGTCGGGATCAGAACCTTGCCGCCAAGGTGGCCGCACTTCTTCTCCGATGCCAGCTGGTCCTCGAAGTGAACACCGGCCGCACCCGCTTCGATATAGGCCTTCATGATCTCGAAGGCATTCAACGGGCCGCCAAAGCCTGCCTCCGCATCGGCGACGATCGGCGCAAACCAGGTCTCGACGGAGAGGCCGTTTTGCTCTGATGTTTCGATCTGATCGGCGCGCTGCAGGGTCCGATTGATCCGCTTGGCGAGTTCCGGACCGGCGTTCGCCGGATAGAGCGATTGATCCGGATACATGGCCGAGGCGGTATTGCTATCCGCGGCGACCTGCCAGCCGGAGAGGTAGATTGCCTTCAATCCGGCGCGAACCATCTGCATTGCCTGATTGCCTGAAAGCGCGCCGAGCGCGTTGACGAAATCATCCTGATCCAGGAGCTGCCACAGCCGCTTGGCGCCCATTTCCGCGAGCGTATGGCGCAACTCCACGGAGCCGCGCAGGCGCTTGACGTCGTCGATCGAGTAGGGACGCTCAACCCCGTTGAAGCGTCCTTCTGGAAGGTCTCGGTGCAGCTTGTCAAATTCTGTCATTTCATGCTCCTTGCAGATTATGCGGTCGGTTGGATGATTGACAGAATTTACAATTTGCTGAGAAAGGCCAGAGTTATCTGTAGAATATCGGTCAGAAACGAGTTAGGATGCAAAGCCTTTGACAGGGGCGTTCTGTAAATCTGTAAAGTATTGTAAATTCTGATGCGTCGGAATCTTGTAAAGGATTGTCACATGGCGGAGCGCAAGATTTTTGCGGGGCCAAAAGTCCGGCGCATTCGCAACGGCCTCGGTCTGACTCAGTCCGCGATGGCCGAGGAGCTTGGCATCTCCCCCTCCTATCTCAACCTCATCGAGCGCAACCAGCGGCCGCTGACGGTACAGCTGCTCCTGAAGCTATCGTCGGTCTACAAGGTTGATTTGGAGGAGTTGAGGGACGAGAGCGGCGGTAGCCTCAATCAGCTGCGCGAGATTTTCGCGGATCCACTGCTCGCCGGCGAACTTCCCGGCGATCAGGAACTCGTGGAGGTCGCAGAGGCGGCGCCCAACGCCGCAAGCGGCATCATCAAACTTTACCGTGCCTATAGCGAGCAGGCCAGCCGCCTGTCGGACCTGACGTCGCTAACGGCGGGTGCGGGGCAGGTGCCGCTCGCCGGTGCGCGGCTGCCGGCCGACGAGGTCCGCGATCTCCTTGAGCGGCGCTCGGCATATTTTCCCCAGCTGGAGAATGCCGCCGAGGCCTTTTTAGCGCGCTTTGCCGAGGTGCGCGATCTCCCGGTCGCGTTCAAGGAGTGGCTGCGGGCGGAGCGCGGCATAAGCGTGCGCGTCCTTCCGGTTCACGTCATGCCGGATCTGCGGCGTCGTTTCGATCGGCACTCTATGCGACTCTTCGTTTCCGAACGTCTGTCGCCGGCTGATCAGGCACATGAAGTCGCCATGGAGGTTGCCACGCTTGCATTGCGTGATGCGATCCTGGCGGAACTCGATGGTCTGGCGCTGTCGACGCCGGAGGCGAAGCGGATAGCGCGCTTCGAACTCTGTCGTTACGGAGCTCTGGCGCTCGCGATGCCTTATGCGCCCTTTCTGGCTGCGGCCCAGGGCAGCCGATACGATGTCGATATCCTTCGTTCCCGCTTCGGCGTTTCCTGTGCGCAGGCGGCAGCCCGGCTGGTCATGCTGCAGCGACCGGGTGCCTCCGGCATTCCGTTCTTCATGATGGAGATCGATGCCGCCGGTCACCGGTTGCGGCGTGCGGGAGCGCAGGGTTTCCCGCATTCGCGTTTTGGCGGCGGCTGTCCCAAGCTGAACATTCATGCCGCCTTCCTGCAGCCGGGCCAGATTCTTGCCGAAACGGTCGAAATGCCAGATGGCGCCAGCTATCTCACGGTCTCCCGGACGCTTGAGGGGCCGAACGCCGCGTTTGGCGAGCGGGTGAGGCGCACCGCCTTGCTGATTGGTTGTGAAACTGCCGCTGGTGAAGCGTCGGTCTACGGCCAGGTTGCAGCCATCCAACAGCCGGTCGCGATCGGACCTGCCTGCCGCCTCTGCGAACGGCGCGGATGCCTTGCGCGCGCCGAGCCGCCTGTCACACGGCCGTTGGGCCTCGATGAGATGGTTGCAGGCCTCAGCAGCTTCGATTTCCAATGACTGTGAAATGAGTGAGGCTGCAGGTTTTTGCGCTTGTGGGCTCTCAAAAACCTTTCTAGTCTGCTTTAAAACCAGAGGGTGGGCGTCCGCAAGCGGCACCGCAAAACAAGAAGAAAACAGGAGATATCATGAGGTCAACTATCGCAAGACTTGCAGCAAGCGCCGTTGTGCTCGCGTTCGCCGCTGCGCCGTCCTTTGCGCAGGAGCGGGTGGTCAACGTCTACAACTGGTCGGACTATATCGACAGCTCCATCCTCGAAGACTTCACCAAGGAAACCGGCATCAAGGTCGTCTACGACACCTTCGATTCCAACGAGACGGTTGAAACCAAGCTGCTCGCCGGCGGTACGGGCTACGACGTGGTCGTGCCGAGCGGTGACTTCCTGCAGCGCCAGATCCAGGCCGGTGTCTTCCAGAAACTCGACAAATCCAAGCTGCCGAACCTCTCCAATATGTGGGATATGATCCAGCAGCGCACCGCCATGTACGACCCCGGTAACGAATACGCGGTGGACTACATGTGGGGCACCAACGGGATTGGCTACAACAAGAAGAAGCTCGCCGAAATCCTCGGACCGGACGCAAAGGAGCCGGGCCTTGAAGCAATCTTCGATCCGAAGGTTGCTGAAAAGTTCAAGGATTGCGGCATCTATGTTCTCGATGCACCGAAGGATGTCATGCCGTCAGCCTTGACCTATATCGGACTTGACCCCAATTCGAGCAAGCCGGCCGATCTGCAAAAGGCCGGCGAACTGCTGGAAAAGGTACGGCCCTTCGTTCGCAAGTTCCATTCCTCGGAATATATCAACGCCTTGGCTAACGGCGACATCTGCATCGCCTTCGGTTACTCCGGCGACATTTTCCAAGCTGCCAACCGTGCGACCGAAGCCAAGAACGGCGTGGAGATCGGCTATTCCATTCCGTCACAGGGCGCGCAGATGTGGTTCGACATGATGGCGATCCCGGCGGATGCCAAGCATGTTGCTGAGGCGCATGAATTCCTCAACTACCTGATGAAGCCGGAAGTCATCGCCAAGGCCAGCAACTACGTGTTCTATGCCAACGGTAACAAGGCGTCGCAGCAGTTCATCGACAAGGCAGTCCTCGAAGACCCGTCGGTCTATCCGAGCGAGGACGTGATGAAGAAGCTCTATAGCGTCACCCCATGGGATCCGAAAACGCAACGCACCGCGACCCGGATCTGGACGAAAGTCGTCACCGGCCAGTAATTGAAATCAGGCCCGGTCGGCAACGTCCGGGCCTTTTCTTACGCCGATCGCAGGGGACGTCGGCTTCCAAAAATAATACTCGGGGCACAATATGAAGTCACTCGGCAATATCCGCCGCTCCTTTGCACCGTGGGCAGACCCTACGTCGAAGCCCTTCATCTCGTTTAACAACGTCACGAAGCGGTTCGGCGATTTCATGGCGGTCGACGACCTGTCGCTGAACATCTATCATCGCGAATTCTTTGCCCTGCTGGGGGCTTCCGGCTGCGGAAAATCCACGCTGCTGCGCATGCTCGCAGGCTTCGAACAGCCGACCTCGGGCGAAATCGTCCTCGACGGTACCGACCTCGCCGGAACGCCGCCATACAAGCGTCCGGTCAACATGATGTTCCAGTCCTATGCGCTCTTCCCGCATATGACGGTTGAGAAGAACGTCGCCTTCGGCCTGCGCCAGGATGGCATGCCAAAGGAGGAGATCGCCGAACGCGTTCTGCAGATGCTGAAGATGGTGAAGCTCGAGAAGTTCGCCACGCGCAAGCCGAACCAGCTCTCCGGCGGCCAGCGCCAGCGCGTGGCTCTGGCGCGTTCCCTTGCCAAGCGGCCGAAGGTGCTGCTGCTAGACGAGCCGCTCGGTGCGCTCGACAAGAAGCTGCGCGAGGAAACGCAATTCGAGCTCATGGACCTACAGCAAAACCTCGGCCTGACCTTTGTCGTTGTCACCCACGACCAGGAAGAGGCGATGACTATGGCCGACCGCATTGCGGTCATGAGCCACGGAAAGGTAATCCAGGTCGCGACGCCCGCCGAGATCTATGAGGCGCCGAATTCCCGCTTCGTCGCGGACTTTATCGGCGACGTCAACATCTTCGACGGCAAAGTCGCCAGCGCGAATGACAGCACCGTCGAGATCGCGGTCGATGAAGATTTCTCAATTAGCGTCATCACCCCCGAAAAGCCGGCCATGGGCTCGTCCGTCGGTTTTGCGATCCGCCCGGAAAAGCTGAAAGTCTCGCGCAAGCCTCCAGCCAATCCAAAGGTGAACGCGGCGTCCGGGGAACTATGGGACATCGCCTATCTCGGCGACATGACGGTCTTCCACGTGAAGCTGAAGAACGGCAAAGTGGTCAAGGCCTCGCTCCTTAATTCCCAGCGCGCGGTCGACGATCCGTTCATCTACGATCAGGAAGTCTGGATCACCTTCGCCGAGGATGCCGGCGTCCTCCTCAAGGATTGAACCATGGGCAAGCTCGGTTCCACCTTCTACAATCGCCTGGTCATAATCATTCCATATGTCTGGCTGCTGCTGTTCTTCTTGGCGCCGTTCTTCATCGTTTTCCGTATCTCGCTGTCGACGACGGCAATCGCCATGCCGCCCTACGAGCCGGTCTTTTCCCTCGGTGACGGCTGGGCCGGATTCTGGGAGAAGGTGAGCACCTTCTCCTTCGACAACTACAGCTATCTGATCGATGATCCGCTCTACATGAAGTCCTACATATCGAGCCTGGTGATCGCTGGGATATCGACGTTCCTTACGCTTTTGATCGCCTACCCGATCGCCTATGGCATGGCTCAGGCTCCGCGCAGCATCCGTCCGACGCTGCTGATGCTGGTCGTCCTGCCGTTCTGGACGAGCTTCCTGATCCGCGTCTACTCCTGGATCGCGATCCTGAAGCCGGAGGGACTGTTCAACCAGCTGCTGCTGTCGCTGCATGTCATCGACAGCCCGTTGATTATCCTGAACACCAACGTCGCAGTCTATATTGGCATCGTCTATTCCTATCTGCCGTTCATGGTACTGCCGCTCTACTCGTCGCTTGAGAAGATGGATGGCACTCTGATCGAGGCTGCGCAGGATCTTGGCTGCACTCCGATCAGCGCATTCTGGCGGGTGACCTTCCCGCTGTCGCTGCCGGGCGTCCTCGCCGGCTGCATGCTGGTCTTCATCCCCGCGGTCGGCGAGTTTGTTATCCCCGATCTGCTTGGTGGATCGCAGACGCTGATGATCGGCAAGACGTTGTGGAACGAGTTCAACGCCAACCGTGATTGGCCGGTCTCTTCGGCGGTGGCGACGATCCTGCTGCTGATCCTGGTGATCCCGATCGTGTTCTTCCAGAACGCCCAGGCCAAGGCCGAAGAGCAGGGGAGATAGACATGCTGAGATGGACCCGTTTCAACGTCGCTTCCGTCGCGCTCGGCTTTGCGTTTCTTTATCTGCCGATCGTTCTGCTGGTCGTGTTTTCCTTCAACGAGTCAAAGCTCGTGACCGTCTGGGGCGGCTTTTCAACCAAGTGGTATGTCTCGCTCTTGCACAATCAGGCTTTGCTTGACGCCGCGTGGGTGACGATCCGTGTTGGCCTCCTCTCGGCCACCGCTGCGACGATCCTTGGAACGCTCGCAGCGATCGCTCTGGTACGCTACACGCGATTCCGCGGACGCATGCTGTTTTCCGGCATGGTCTATGCGCCGCTGGTCATGCCTGAAGTGATCACCGGCCTGTCGCTTCTATTGCTGTTCGTGGCGATCGGCCTCGACCGCGGTTTTTGGACAATCACGCTCGCTCATACGACGTTTACGATGTGCTTCGTGGCGGTCGTCGTGCAATCACGCCTCGTGAGCTTCGACAGCTCGATTGAGGAGGCGGCGCAGGATCTCGGCGCACCACCGGTAAGGACCTTCTTCGAAGTGACGCTGCCGATCATTGCGCCCGCCGTCTTGTCCGGTTGGATTCTCGCTTTCACGTTGTCGTTGGACGATCTCGTGATCACGAGCTTCACCTCGGGTCCCGGGGCCACGACGTTGCCGATGAAGATCTACAGCCAAGTCCGCCTCGGGGTAACGCCTGAGATCAACGCGGTCTGCACCATTCTGATCGGGATTGTGGCGATCGGCGTCATCTGCGCCTCCATGATCACGAAACGCCGCGAACTGCAGCGCGAGCGCGACGAGCGTGCAGCGGCAAACGCGCCGTGATTATTTGGTCGACCCCTGCTGCGTAATGGGAGCAGGGGAGATAACCGGCTCCGGCCAAGCGCCGCCAACGAAGAACGGCAGAGGCGGCAAACTGGTTGACGCCGTCGGATCGGTTGCTTCGATCGTGCCCGACAACGCCAATCCGTTCGATCGGTATGGGATGACACCGGAAAGGACGAGCGTCTCGAGCGGCCCTTCGATCCGTCCACCATGGATCGTCGCCGCGCCGTCCGCGAGATCGGCGGCGATGTCGAAATTGTCGAAGGCGAAGGCTTGGTGGGAGACCGCATTCAAGGGGAAGAAGTCGGCCCGTGCGGCCTTTTCGCGCACGGCTTCGGCATCGAAGCTCGGCAGAGAGCCCGAGCGCGCGCGGAAAGCGATCCTGCCGGTCACGTCGCCAGCGCCCGCCTTCCAGAGCGGCATCGAGGTCTTGAGCGACATGTCGAGAGAGCCGGTGGCAAGGGGAAGTGGTCCCCGGAGCTGAAGCCGCTCGATCAGGCCGGCAAAGTCAGCCCCCCGGATCGACAGCTGCAGCTTGCCGCCGCCGTCAAAATCCCCGCGCATCGCCTCCAGATGAGCAGACAGCGTGCCACCTTCAAACTGGCTGTCGCCGATGTCGAACTTCGCCTCGTTGCTGGAAACGATGATGCTCGCGCCGACATCCGAAAGCATGAAAGGCTCGATCAGGGCCTGCTTTGCGGAGAGCCTGAGGTCGAGGTCCAGCTTCTGCAGTGCACCGCCATCCGGTGGCCCATTTGCTTCACCGGCCGCCAGGCGAAGTATGAACGCATCGAAGAGCGATCTGAAATTCATCTGGTCGAAAGCCAGCGTGCCGCCGAGCTTGGCGCGTTTGCCTGGCGGAAAGGCAACGTCCATCACGCCCTTCGCATTCGATCCATTCATGCTCATGCTGACATTGTCGAAGCGAAACCCGTTTGGAACCGAAGCGACATCGGTCTCGATCGAGAAGGTCTTAAGGGTTGCAAGACCGGGCAGCGAGCGGTCGGCCCATGCCAGAAGAGCGGGAAGATCGCCGATGCTGACGGCCATGTTCCCGGAAAGGTCGAAGAGGTGCGAAATGTTTGCCAGTCCCTGGAACCGCGCCGTGAGCAGGCTCGAGGTCAGCGATCCGCCCATTTCGGCCTTCCTGCCACCAAAGATAAGCAACGGGCTTGGAGAGGAGAAATCGAGCTTGAGGTCCTGTCCGCCCGTCCTCGCGATAAGCACCGCTGTGATCGGGCTCGACAATTTGCGCCAGCTGACATCAGCGGTGACGCCGTCGAAACGATAAGTTCGGCCGCTTGATACGTCGGTGACATTCACCGTGCCGTCTTCGACGGTAATGGCCCCGACTTTGGCATCCAGCTTTTGGTCGAGAACCTCTCTCCCATCTTCCTCGCGCGCCCCTGCGATCGCCCTTGCCAGAAGCCCCTCATTGGTCCAGTCGATCACGCCGCTGCCTTCGCGAGTAAGCTGCAAGTTGGGACGAAGCAGGTGGAACTCGTGGAAGCTTGCACGCCCCCTGATCGCATCAATTAGGCTGAACTCGGCGGATAGGCTTTCGATCGTTCCCAGGAGCTTGTTGCCCTCGCCCTGCTGGTGAACCGAGATCTTGCTGAGGGTGATGCGAGGCGTCGGCCAGAATTCGATCACCGGCTTGCCGGCAATCTCTGCGCGATAGCCAGCCCACTTGGAGAGCGCATCCTCAATGCCGGAGCGAACGAGGCCGGTGGAAATCAGATAGGGGGCAGCGACACGAAGTGCCACGAAGATCGACAGGAAGACAAGCAGGGTAATCGTGGCAAGCCGTGCAAAGCCCGGCAGCCAACGGGTCACGGGCCTGATTCTTCTCCGCCATCGCGGTTGTCGTGACGTCCCCATACAATCCGCCAGTCTCTTCGGCCACTGCCCTTAATGCTCTGAAAGGCCGGATATATCAAATGCCGCTTGCTTGCAAATGCACGCCGCTGGCCGTGCTCGTCACTGCCTTTATAAGCTGATATTGCATGGTATATAGGCGAGCAAATAGGAGAAGTGTCGAATGCGCGACGATAAGCCACTCTGGATGCCTTCGCGAGCATCGGTCGAAGCGAGCCCGATGTACGCCTTCATGCAGCAGTGCAACTGCGACTTCGATCTGTCCCTGGCAAACTACCACGATCTGCACGCCTTTTCGGTCGCCGACAGGGAGCGGTTCTGGACGTCGGTCTGGGAATTCTGCGGCGTCAAGGGAGAGCGTGGACCTCGGGCGCTCGTCAATGGCGATGCCATGCTCGAGGCACGCTTCTTCCCCGATGCGACCCTGAATTTTGCCGAGAACCTGCTTTCCGGGGAAGGCGCCGGTGACGCACTAATCTTTCGGGGGGAGGACAAGGTTGCCGATCGCTGGAGCTGGGACCGGCTCCGTAGCCTGGTTTCCAGGCTGCAGCAGGCATTCAAGGCAATGGGTATCGGTTCTGGGGATCGCATTGCGGCGATGATGCCCAACATGCCAGAAACGGTGGCCTGCATGCTGGCGGCCGCTTCGATCGGCGCGATCTGGTCGTCCTGTTCGCCCGATTTCGGCGAGCAGGGCGTACTCGATCGTTTTGGCCAGATCGAGCCGAAGCTTTTCATCGCCTGCGACGCTTATTGGTATGGCGACAAGCTGCAGGACGTGAAGGGCAAGGTCGCGACCGTCACAAAGCGGCTCGGCGTGCCATGTCTGGTCATTCACTATGCCGGGGACGCGTCTGCGGTGGTCAGCGAGACGCCCGGCGCCAAGACGCTGGACGACTTCATCGCGCCGTTCGAAGCGCGTTCTGTCGAGTTTGTGCGCCTGCCATTCTCGCACCCTCTTTATATTCTCTTCTCGTCGGGAACGACCGGCGTTCCGAAGTGTATCGTTCATTCCGCCGGCGGCACATTGTTACAGCATCTTAAGGAACACCGGCTGCATTGCGGAATTCAGCCGGGGGAGAAGCTTTTCTATTTCACCACTTGTGGCTGGATGATGTGGAATTGGCTCGTGAGCGGACTGGCGGTCGGCGCCACGCTTTGCCTGTTCGACGGTTCGCCTTTTGCACCCGATGGTAACGTACTCTTCGATTTTGCGGCAGCCGAGAAGTTTGCCGTCTTCGGCACGTCGGCGAAATATATAGACGCGGTTCGCAAGAGCGGGTTGACGCCGCGCGCGAGCCACGACCTCTCCAGTCTTCGGCTGATGACGTCGACCGGGTCGCCGCTGTCACCCGAGGGCTTCACCTTCGTCTACGAAGGCATCAAGGAAGACGTGCAGCTCGCATCCATTTCGGGTGGTACCGATATTGTCTCCTGCTTCGTCCTCGGCAACCCTTTGCAGCCGGTCTGGCGCGGCGAAATCCAGGGGTCGGGCCTCGGCCTTGCCATGGATGTCTGGGATGATGAGGGCCAGCCGGTTCGCCAAGAAAAGGGTGAGCTCGTCTGTACAAAGGCCTTTCCGTCGATGCCTGTGATGTTCTGGAACGATCCCGGTGGCGCCAAGTACAGGGCAGCCTATTTCGAGCGTTTCGACAATGTGTGGTGCCACGGCGACTTCGCAGAATGGACCGAGCATGAAGGTATCATCATTCACGGGCGGTCCGATGCGACGCTCAATCCTGGTGGCGTCCGCATCGGTACCGCCGAGATCTACAACCAAGTCGAACAGATGGACGAAGTCGCGGAGGCGCTCTGCATCGGCCAGGAATGGGATGACGATGTCCGCGTGGTCCTCTTCGTGCGTCTGGCGCCCGGCGCATCCCTGACTGACGAGTTGGTGAAGGCAATCAAGAACCGCATTCGCACGGGCGCCTCGCCACGCCACGTACCCGCAAAGATCATCGCCGTTAGAGATATTCCCCGCACCAAGTCCGGGAAGATTGTCGAGCTTGCGGTTCGCGAGGTGGTCCACGGCCGGCCGGTCAAGAACAAGGAAGCGCTTGCCAACCCGGAGGCACTGGATCTGTTTGCGGGACTTGAGGAGTTGCGTGTCTGATCAAGGACGGTAACGGGCAGATTACAAGCTTTCACCTTTGAGAGATTGAAGGTCGCGGTAATCTTTCGTTAAGAAACGTTGGTCAAAAGTGAATTTAACTTGGGGTTGCGCATGAACGAAGCAGCCGGAGCTTTTGGCTCCCAAACATGATGTTGGACTGACTAAGCCCTTATTGATCAGCACCCGAACTCTCAGGCAGCCTTTTGGCTGCCTTTTTTCGTTCAGCCTGCCAGGACCCGTTGCGACGGGAAGGCGATCTCGACCAGCGTGCCTTCGTTGGGTGCCGAGCTGATCGCGAAAATCGCCCGGTTCGCGTCGACCATCGCTTTGGTCAGCGGCAGGCCGAGCCCCGTGCCGTCGCCACGGTGGCGCGATTGCGCGGAAACCTGGCGGAACGGCTTCATGGCCTGGTCGAGCTCGCTCCGGGTCATGCCGACGCCGGTATCGCGCACCCGTAAGACGACGCTGCCGTTTGCCTCGTAGGACGTGGAAACGACAATCTGTCCGCCCGCCGGCGTGAACCGTATCGAGTTGGAGAGGATGTTGAGCGCGATCTGCTTGATCGAACGAAGGTCGGCAACGACATCAGGCACGGCTTGGGAGAGGGCCGTGCGGATGATCACGCGTTGGCTGTTGGCCTGCGGCTGGAGTAGCGCTACTGCCTCGGAAACGGCCTCGTTGAGATCAATGGCACTGAAATCCAGGTCCATTTCGCCGGCCTCGATCTTCGAGATGTCGAGCAGATCATTGACGATATCAAGGACATGGCGGCCGGACCTGCCGATGTCGTTGGCATATTCGACATAGCGCGGATGACCGATTGGCCCGAAACGCTCGGTTGCCATCATGTCGGAGAAACCAATGATCGCGTTGAGCGGCGTGCGGATCTCGTGGCTGACCCGTGCGAGGAAATCGGTCTTGTGTTCGTTGGCGGTCTCCGCTGCACTCTTGGCGCTGCGCAGTTCATCCTCCGTGCGTTTCCACTGGGTGATGTCGCGAATGACCGCGCAATAGCCGCTGGAGGAGGTGAGACGCCCCATCGTCATGAAGAGCGGCACGAAGCCGCCGCCGGCCTCGCGGCCGATGACTTCCCGGCCATCGTTGAGCACGCTTGCGACACCGTGATCCGACAAGCCGCCGAGGTAGTCGAGCACAGCCTTCTGGCTTTCATGCGCAAAGAGCATGACGAAGGGTTTCGCGCGGGTCTCGTCTTCGTCGTAGTTGAACAGTGCACTCGCCGAGCGGTTCATCGAGCGGATGTCGCCTTCGGCGCCGATTACGACGACGCCGTCGGTAGCCGTTTCCAGGATCGACCGCAGCTCTTCTACTTCCACCTGCAGCTTGGCGACCTTCTCCAGCATCCTGTCGAAGGAGCGGGGCTCCGTCGGCGGTGCAGGGCGGGCGGGAACCGCCGCGTCACTTGCTGCCGGCATCAGGGCGAGCATCAAGGCGCTGGCTTCTTCCCAGCGGATGGACTGCAGCCGTGCCGTGACTGGAACGAGACTATCATCGACCGTTACAAGCATCATCGAGCCGGCGCGGCCGGCACCCTCTTCGAGCTCCGAGCGCTGCAGCAGCGCATCAATGCCACCGACCTCGCTCAGCGCTTCCAGCGTCTTGTAGCCGGTCAGTCGCATGAATTCCGGGTTGGCATGGATTAATTGGTCGCCAGCATGCACGAGGACAGCGACAGGCAACTGGTCGATAGCAGCGGCAGATAGCCCGACGCCCATCTTTGCGCGCGGCGGAATGAAGCTCGCCAGCATGTCCATTTGGCTGACGGTTTCCTCCAGCCCTTCGGTCACGTCGTCGTCGATCTCGTCGGCCGCCTCGGGTCCGTCGGCTGCAGCCTGTACGTCGTCAGCCTTTTTCTCTTCAGGCGAGGTGCCGACACTATCGTCCTCGAATGTGGACGATTCATCAGCGTGCATGCCGATCGTCGGTGTTTCTGCTGCCGGGATGTAGCGTTCTTCGCTTTCACTGACCGCAGGCTCGTCGTCGCGCGGTTCCGACTCGCGGACACCGAAGGCTTCGAGACGCTTGGCGATCTCGCGGAAATTTGCCTGCTCGGCTGAGGTCAGCTGCGGGCCGGCGCCGTGCAATTGCACGATCTTGTCCGTCAGGCGGCGGCTCGGATTTTCGACGATTCGTAAGGCCGGAGGCTCCGTAGCTGGCTGCGGCTTTGTCGGCTCGGCCGTCGTCACAATGTCGGCGTCGGTGGTGGTTGCGGCCTCTTCAGCAGTCCGCTCGGAAGCGGGGGCCACCGTTCCCGCCGCCGTCGGCTCGCTAGTCGCCACTTCATCGGCCAGCGCCGACAACGACGCCTCTTCGGAGGCTTCGATCGGTTGGTCGAGTGCAGCCGCGTCATTGATGATGCCATTCGGGCCAAGCGTCAGGCCGAGCGCCAAAGGATCTTCGGCGGCATCGGACAGGCGCACGACACCGAAGCCGCGGAAACCGTCGAACTCCCGGCTTCGGGTGTAAGTGGGCAGGGCCGCGAGATCGACCGGCACGGCGAGGCTCGTCCCTTCGATCGGCCAGTTGATCGTCTTGCCCGACCAGGTGTCGCGCCGCGCCAGGGCTTCGCTGATCTTGCCTTCCGGATCGAGGTTGAAGAGTGCCGAAATATCGCTGAACGGCGTGCCGATGATATCAGCCGCATGCGGCCCGACCGCTTCTGCAAATTCGCTCGACACTTCGCTGAACCGTCCTGCCGCGTCGATCTTCCAGACGAAACGGGTCGCGCGACTATTCGGATTGAAAACGAAGGCGCCTGCCTTGGCGGCCGTCTCCGGCTCCGACTGCTCGGCCTCATTGACGACGTCGGCATACTGACCGGATGCATCTACGTTTTCAGGCGCCGGTTCTTCCGCCGGTGTCTCTTCGACTGCCACGGCTTCATCGTCGAGGGCGGCGGCGGGTGCATCCGTCAAGCCTTCCGCCGTCATCTCGATTGCCGTAGGTTCTTCAATAGGCAAGGACTGCTCAACGGCCTCTTCCATCGCGGCCGGCAGCGGTTCGCCTTCTTGGCTGATCTCTGCAGCGGCCGGCTCTGCCTCCAACGCCTCTTCGGCGATTGCTGCAGCTTCCGCAGTCACCGCTTCGGCTGTATCGCTCTCATGGATGCCCTCTTCGGGCGGTTCTTCCATGTCTTCGATGCCGGCAATGGCATCGATAGCATCGACGAAGGTCGCGGCTTGCGCAAGCTCGCTATGGTTAACGGCGGCTGTGGATAAGTGTTCTGCCGCCGCCGGCGTGTCGATTGGGTCGAGGTGGCCGATCACGGTTTCAACGGCGAAAAGGAGGTTGAGCACTGGCTCGTCACTCAGTCGCCCGACGGCCGCCGGAAGGTAGCCTTTGCCCGTGGCAACAGGGCGCTTCACAAGGCGGTCGGCATGATCGCCGGCAAGTGTGATCATTGCCTTGGAGGTCTGCTGCGTGACACCTAGCGAGGCAAAGCCGGGAGAGGAGGCAATGATCTCGCCGTCGGCCCCGATAACGGCCATATGCGTGTCGGGATCGTCGAGGCCTCTGAGCATCTGTTCCGCGGACGCCTTTATCGACAAGGCATTGGTCGAAACCGGAAGTGACAGAAGAACGGCGCGCTCCCCGGATGCGAGGTGGATCAGTTCCACTGTTGCCTGAACGGGAACACGTTGGAAGCCCTTGGCAATGCGGATCAAGAAGTTGCGGCTGTCGCCGGCATTTACGAGCTGTCGCGCCGTCGCCTCCAACTGGCGAAAGGTGATGTCGGCCCCGTCTATGCCTTGGTCCAGAAGATCGTAAACCGCCGATTGCCCGAAGAGTTCGGCGCCGGCGCCATTTGCCCAGAGCGCGCGGCTGAGATCCGCCGACAGCAGGACCATCGCTTCGCCACGCGAAAAGCGGTCCCGCACCCGGGGATGCACGGCGATGTCGATGAACGGATACTGCACTGCGGGCATGATCGAACCTTTGGCTTCGGTCACCGTGAAATTAATAGTCTATTAATAACGATAGGCCGGAACGGGGTCTAGAACGGGGCCAGGCTTTCGGCTGGAAAGGTTAACGCGTTGTGCGTCGCACAAACATGTTGCAATGCACAAAAATCTGCGCTATATAATGAACATCTAACCTACGAGGCCATCACGCATGCCGAGGCAAAAGGAGCGCAAACCAATGGCTAACATAAAGATGGACGACGTTTTTTCAATGTCGTCGTTTGATCCTTCCAAGTTCACGGAATCCTTCCGCGACTTCGCTGAAAAGGGCGCGCAGCAGTCGCGCGAAGCCTACGCGAAGATGAAGAGCGCCGGCGAAGAAGCGAGCAAGACGCTCGAAGCAACGGTTCAGACGGCCCAGGCCGGCGCCGTTGAGATTGGCCACAAGGCGATCGACGCCCTGCGCACGAACGCTGAAAACTCGCTGACGCACATGGAAGCGCTGCTTGCCGTCAAGTCGGTCGCCGAACTCGTCGAACTCCAGACCACCTTCCTGCGCAAGCAGGTCGAGCTGACGATCGAGCAGGCCAAGACCATGCAGGAAACCTCGAAGCAGGTTGTCGAAAAGCTTGCCAAGCCTTCGAAAGAAGCAGCTGAAAAGGTCATGGCCTCCTTCAAGGCAGCCTGATTATTCGACAGGACACACGAAGGGCCGGACCATTTGTCCGGCCTTTTTGTATATTGGGGAGAGATAGGGCTTGAATTAATTTCCAAGTCCTCGTATGTGACCCCCGTCGCGTCGGACGCGATTTGTGCGGTTGTAGCTCAGTTGGTTAGAGCGCAGGTTTGTGGCACCTGAGGTCGGAGGTTCGAGACCCCCCAACCGTACCATTCTCTCCTTTTAGCAGAATCCCTTTCACTGTGGTCAACGGTCCGTACCAAGCTTTTGGTGTGGTCTCTGCTCAATTCGCGTAGTAGAAGCGAGCACAGCGGCCTCCACCGTGCCCGCGGACTGGTCTCCCAATCAATACTTCGATGGAACGTAAAGCTCCGGCGGCAGCACCTTGCGCTCGTAATCCGGATTGAAGACGCGATCGGGCAGCGTGATCTCCTCGTGCGGAACGTCGCCATAGGGGATCTGACGCAGCAGGTGGTCGATGCAGTTCAGCCGTGCCCGCTTCTTGTCGTTGCCTTCGACGATATGCCAGGGCGCTTCGGGAATGTTGGTGCGCGCGAAAGTCTCTTCTTTCGCCTTGGTATAGCCTTCCCAGCGGACGCGCGACTGCAGATCCATCGGCGAGAGCTTCCACTGCTTCAACGGGTCGTGGATACGCACGAGGAAGCGCATCTGCTGCTCTTCGTCGGTGATCGAGAACCAGTATTTGACCAGCCGGATGCCCGAGCGAACGAGCATGCGTTCGAATTCCGGCACGTCGTTGAAGAACTGGTCGACCTGGTCCTCGGTCGCAAATCCCATGACCCGCTCGACACCCGAGCGATTGTACCAGGAGCGGTCGAAGAGAACGATTTCGCCGCCGGCAGGCAGATGCGGCACGTAGCGCTGGAAGTACCACTGCGTTTTTTCGCGGTCGGAAGGGGCGGGCAATGCGACGGCACGGACGACGCGCGGATTGAGGCGCTGCGTGATGCGTTTGATCACGCCGCCCTTTCCTGCAGAATCGCGACCCTCGAAGATCACGACGACCTTCTCCTTGTTATAGACCACCCAATCCTGAAGCTTGATCAGCTCTGCCTGCAGCGACAGTAGCGCACGAAAATAGTCGAGCCGCGGAATCGATGCCGGGTGCGCGTTGCGATAGATCTTGCGGATTGCGTCGGAAAGCGCCGGCTCGGAGAGTTCCAACTCGTAATCCTCGTCCAGCGTGTCGGCCAGTTCGGCCTCAAGCCAGTCGGAATAGCTGTTGTCGGATGCATTGTTCATGGACGTTCACCCTCGATATGTTCGTGGCACGATTGGAAGTGCGGCTTTCGGTCAGCCTCAAACCGGTAGATGCAAAACGGCGACTGCGCTCTTCAAGTCCCGGCCGGGCGCAAGGGCGCTGCAGCCGAGCCTTGCGAGCAGTGGATCAGAATACAGGCAGGAAACACTTTCCTGATCTTGTTCCCTTAAGTGGAGAGCTGGCGCGATCATGACGATGTTCTTCAACCTGAACTATTGTCATCTCCGGCTCCTCTTGGGGCTAATCCTTAGTCGGGTCTATTCCTTTAGAATGAACCTCCTGTGACATTGGGCGCGCGCCTTGTGCATTGAGTTTGAAGAATTGCTCGCTCTATACGTGCGTCATCAAAGAATAAGACATGGATAAATTACGATATCGCGATATCGACGCGGTTTGGCCACGTTCTCGCCGCCCTTTGTTCATTCTTTACTAATAAATCGATCCTCGGGGAACGGGGCACCAAAAAGGGATCACAGACTGTCGGAACGTTTAATTCGCTCACTTGTCGAGGCCGATTGAATTCGGCGCTTGGTGCGATTTCCCGTATCCTGACACTCAGACCTACCTGCGTTCCAACGCTGTGATCCAATGAAATGAAAGGTGCATAAGTATGGGATTTACTCTCCTTATTCAGACTCTCGCCCAAGATCCGGCAATATCAATCAAGTCGGCCTTGAGAATAGTGCATTTCATTGGTTTGGCACTTGGCCTTGGTGCCGCAACCGTGCTTGATCTTCTTGTGTTGCGGTTTTTGATCAGAGGTAAGATTACGCAAGATCATTGGAAGGTCTTCAAGTTCGGCTCGAAAGTCGTCAACTGGGGCCTGATCCTGCTCTGGGCCACCGGGCTTGGTTTTCTCACTTACTACGGCGTCTTCGATCCGGCGAAGCTCGGCAATCAGAAGGTCTGGGCCAAGATGATCATCGTGCTCATCCTGACCGTTAACGGCGGCTTCATCCACTCCATCATCCTTCCGCGGGTGAAGAAGCAGATCGGTCGCTCGATCATGGAAGGCTTGCCTTCGTCGCATCGCAGTGTGTTCATCGTTTCGGGTGCGATTTCGGCCGTCTCCTGGTACGTGCCTATGATGCTCGGCGCCCTGCCGCAGCTGAACTTCGCAGTGCCGATGGGTACAATCCTGCTCGCCTATGCCGCGCTGCTGGGCTCAGCGATCCTGGTTGCCCACGCGTTGCTGTTCGTCATGACGGCTGGGCACATAGAGGAAGCCGAAGAAGACGTCGCTCTGTCCGCCGAGTTTGCGTGACGCCGACATTTCGATCTGTGCCCGTCGGGCCTGTCGAATGATCCTCTGTTCTCGCGGTGTCGTTGGATCCTACCTATATCCGCTACTGGACTTGCTTCGGAATGGCATGCCCCTTTCGAAGCAAGTCCGAACAAACTTTTCAGCCCTGCTGAAACGTTTTTTTACCCGAGGCCGCGTTGTTCGCATGATGGTCTCATTCGCCCGATTTCGGTCACAGTGATTCGTTTCGAAATCGACGCGAAGGCCTAAAATTAGGTGACAAATCGCCGCGCGCGTGACGTTTTTTGGCGTGTGGACGCCTCTATCGGCGTCATCGGGTAGGCCGGCAAAACTGCTTTGCTTACAAAGGGCAATCAGATTTTGCCAACTTGTTCGAGCTCCCGTCGTTGGGCTCTCGCCGATCACGGATTAACCATACTGCATTGCAAATCGTGATCGAGAGTGCCATTTTCTCGCCGGGGGCTAATTCAGAGTGATTTCAGAAGGAGACGTAAATGTCCATTTCGCTCAGCAATCTGGATGCATCCAAGGCTACCGCCGTTTCGGCCATGAATGTAGCCGCTGCTGTACGTGCCGCTCGAGAGGCCGTCGGCTATAGCGTCGATGACCTCGCAGTAACCTGCGGCCTGGTTGTCAATGAGATTGAGGAAATCGAGAGTGGTGAGGATGCTGATCCCGCCAAGCTCAAGCGGATCGCCTCTGCATTGCAGGTGCCGGTCTCATCGTTTGTCCCGATGTGATGTTGATCTCAGGGCCGGGCAGGCAAATTGCCCGCCTGGCCTTGCCCTCCTTCATCTCTTCTTAACCTTCTCCTCCGAACCGACTGAACGCTTTTGCCCGCAAAGGGTAGTTTTACCGTGGCTGATTGTGCTGTGCGTTAGCAACTTCATAGCAAATGTCCCCTCGAATGAGCCGAGCGCCTGTGCACTGCGGCGGATTCCTATATCGGGGAGGCAGAATGAGCCGGGCTCGTCGCATTGGCGCCACGCGGATTGATTTGAGCGAACTTATCAAGCGCGGCGCGCTTGCCGTCCTTTCTGTTCTCGCGGTCTTGCTGCCGATCCTGAGGGTCAGTTTCGTAAGCGAGTCGGACGACGTCGTCCTGGGGGATTTCCAGCTGCTGGGCGGGGCCGCCTATCTTTTGCCCGCTGCATTTCTTTGTGGTCTCGCGACCGTTATCATTGATCGCATGCGCGGCCACGCCCGCTTCGTCGACATGGCCGGATTGATTGTCGCTTTAGCGGCCGTCTCGCGTGCCGCTTATAGTCTCGGCTCAAGCCTTATGCATGACGCTGCGGCGGTTGATGCACCTTCGCAGGGGCTGGAACAATTGGCGCAAGTCTCCTTGTCCTACGGCGGCATTCCCTTGCTGCTGGTGCTGTTCGGCGCCTTTTGGCAATTGCGAAAATCCTGGCGCAGCTAGCCACATGCCCGCGGATGGAACCGCCGCTGCTCCCTAGACGTTCCGTCAACAGGAGAAATGTGCATGTCGAAAATGCTTCTATATGGTGCGACCAAAGTGGACGAAGGCAACAGCGCCTACTCCGCCATCGCGAGCCTTGAGCAGTTCCAGTGGCGCAACCGCGTTCTGGTCGTCTTTCCCGACAAGGGAAACGCGCGTGGCGCTCGTCAAGAAAACCAGTTACTTGCCAATCGCGATGCCCTGCAGGACCGCGATATGGTCATTCTCAAGATTGCCGGCGGCAGTGTGAGGGTTCTCTTCGGGGCCGGAAAAAATCTCGATGCTGCGGCGATTGCCGGCGAGTTGGGGGATCCCCCGACCGGAGAGTTCGCGGCCTTTCTCGTAGGCAAGGATGGAACGGTTAAGCTGAAAGTCAGCGAACCGATCTCGAGCGGTGAACTGTTTGCGATTATTGACAGCATGCCTGTGCGGGCAGCCGAGATTGCCTCGGACAAGCAGCAGACGAACGAAGAGTCCGAGAAGCGCGACTGACCTGACGTTGAGCCAAAATCACAGAAATATGTGACGTTCCGCAGCTACAAGTTCCTGAAGGAAGTCGGAGACCGTGCGCACCCGCACAAGTTCACGCGCGCTTTCGTGAAACGTCGTCCAGTAGGCTCGACGGATCGAAATCTCGGGCAGGATGCGCACCAGTTCGTCATGCTGCCGGGCAATATAGTCGTGCAGGATGCCGATCCCCGCGCCCGAAAGTACCGCCTCTGTCTGGCCGGTCGCCGAGGAAATCTCGAAGGCGGCGTTCCAGTTGCGCATCACCTCGCCAGTGAAGTTCAGCGATTGGGAGAAGATCAGATCCTCGACATAGCCGATCCGCCGGTGCGGCTTCAGCCCCTCTGCGTCAGCGGGCAGGCCGTTGAGCTCGGCATAGCTTCGAGAGGCGTAGAGACCGAGCGTGTAGTCCGTGAGCTTGGCCGAGACGAGGCGGCCCTGTTCTGGCCGCTCCAGAGTGATGGCGATATCGGCCTCACGCTGCGAAAGCGAGAACGACCGTGGCACCGGCACGAGCTGGATCTTCAGTTCCGGATGGCGCTCGATCAGCCGGCCCATGCGAGGCGCGAGAAAGGACACACCGAAACCGTCAGGCGCTCCCACACGCACCGTTCCGGCGATCGCCGTATCGGTGCGGCCGAGATTGGCCTGCACGGACAGCATTTCGGTTTCCATTCGTTCCGCGGACGCGAGGAAAACTTCGCCCCCGGCCGTGAGCTCGCAGCCGTTTGTGCGGCGGACGAAGAGGCGGCTCTTCAACGACTCTTCCAGCGAGGTGAGCCGCCGCGAGAGCGTGGCGTGGTTGAGCCCCAGCCGTTTCGACGCGGCAAGGATTTGCCCGGTACGGGCAACTGCGAGGAAGATGCGGACGTCGTCCCAGTTCATGGCTTTGCTCGCATGATGACGGGTTCGACATCGACCAATGTCAGCGACGTCACCATCCCAGCGGTCGCGTTCTTGTACTTGAGGAAATGCGGCATCTGAAGATGCGCTTCGTAGGCCGCCTGGTTCGCATAGACCTCCAGGATGCGTATCTTGTGGGGACTGTCCTTGATGGAGACCGCGTTCAGCGACAGGACGCCGGCCTCCAGTGCGACGGACGCTTCGATCTCTTCGGTTAACATTACGCGATAGGTTTCGAGCTTGTCGGGATCGATCTCGAGCTCCGCAATTCTGACAACGAGTTTCCCGCTCATCGAAGCACTATCTCCTCTTCAGTTTGGATCGCCCGTGGTAGTCTAACCATGTCCTGTGTAGACCTTGAGGAAGATCAGCTGGATTGCTGAGCTTCAATTCATGCACAACGGTTGCTTATCTCGGCTCATTGATTTGTGCAAATTGAAGTGCGATTGTTTGCCATCCAAAAAACAGGAGGAGCACCCCATGCGTGAGATTGGTCATTTCATCGGCGGCAAGCACGTCGCCGGCACCAGCGGCCGCACCAGCAACGTCTACAATCCGGCAACCGGCGAAGTTCAGGCGACTGTCGCGCTGGCAAGCGTCGAGGACCTGCGTGCAGCTGTCGAGAACGCCAAGGCCGCTCAGCCAAAGTGGGCAGCGACGAACCCGCAACGCCGGGCCCGCGTCTTCTTCAAGTTCGTCGAGCTGCTGAACAAGCACATGGACGAACTCGCGACCCTCCTCTCCAGCGAGCACGGCAAGACGGTCGAGGATGCCAGGGGCGATATCGTCCGTGGTCTTGAAGTCTGCGAATTCGTCTGCGGTATTCCGCATCTGCAGAAGGGCGAATTCACTGAAGGCGCCGGCCCGGCAATCGACATGTACTCGATGCGCCAGGCGGTCGGCATCGGCGCGGGCATCACCCCGTTCAACTTTCCGGCCATGATCCCGATGTGGATGTTTGCCCCGGCGATTGCCTGCGGCAACGCGTTCATCCTGAAGCCGTCGGAGCGCGACCCGTCCGTGCCGCTGCGTCTTGCAGAACTCATGATTGAGGCTGGCCTCCCGGCAGGCATCCTGAACGTCGTCAATGGAGACAAGGCTGCGGTCGACGCCATCCTGACGGATCCGGATATCGGCGCGGTCTCCTTCGTCGGCTCCACCCCGATTGCCCGCTACGTCTATGGAACGGCTGCCATGAACGGCAAGCGCGCACAGTGCTTCGGCGGCGCGAAGAACCATATGATCATCATGCCTGACGCCGACATGGACCAGGCCGTCAACGCCCTGATGGGCGCAGGTTACGGTTCCGCCGGCGAGCGCTGCATGGCGATCTCCGTTGCCGTCCCGGTCGGTGAGGAAACCGCCAATCGCCTCGTCGAGAAGCTGACGCCGAAGATCGAGTCGCTCCGCATCGGTCCCTACACCGATGAGAAGGCCGACATGGGCCCGCTTGTTACCAAGGAAGCCTATACCCGCGTCAGTGGCCTGATCGATCGTGGCGTCGAGGAGGGTGCCAAGCTCGTCGTCGATGGCCGCGGGTTCAAGCTGCAGGGTTATGAGAACGGCTATTTCGTCGGTGGTACGCTGTTCGACCATGTCACGCCCGACATGGACATCTATAAGACCGAAATCTTCGGGCCTGTCCTCTCCGTCGTTCGCGCCAAGAACTACGAGGAAGCCCTCGACCTGCCGATGAAGCACGAATACGGCAACGGTGTCGCGATCTACACCCGTGACGGCGATGCCGCGCGTGACTTTGCTTCGCGCATCAACATCGGCATGATCGGCATCAACGTGCCGATCCCGGTTCCGCTTGCCTATCATTCTTTCGGCGGTTGGAAGGCATCGAGCTTCGGCGACCTCAACCAGCACGGCACGGACTCGATCAAGTTCTGGACCAAGACCAAGACGATCACCGCCCGCTGGCCTTCGGGCATAAAGGACGGCGCCGAATTCGTCATGCCGACGATGAGTTAGACCGAACGAGTGACGTTTTAATTGGGGGCTTCGGCCCCCAATTTTGCGTTGAGGTGTCGAAGTCTGTGCTTTTGGGCGCTTTCCTGCTGATTGCCGATAATCGCGCGTGACTTCTTCTCGGGCGCGGCGAGTTCCGATTGAAAAATTGTTGTGGCAATCCGTCTCACATAAGGTGAATATGAATTTCATATTTTGGAATTGTTCAAAACTAGCAAAGCCCCTATATAGGGGACTCGTAACAGACGATTCTGGAGATCGGCATGCGTTTGACCAAGCAGACCAACTATGCGGTTCGCATGTTGATGTATTGCGCTGCCAATGAAGGGCAGCTGAGCCGGATTCCGGAGATTGCCAAGGCGTATGGCGTTTCCGAGCTCTTTCTGTTCAAGATTCTGCAGCCTCTGAACAAGGCAGGCCTGGTCGAGACGGTTCGTGGCCGCAACGGCGGTGTGCGGCTCGGCAAGCCGGCGAAGGACATTAGCCTCTTCGACGTCGTTCGCGTCACGGAAGATAGCTTTGCGATGGCAGAGTGCTTCGAGGATGACGGCATGGTCGAGTGCCCGCTTGTCGATAGTTGCGGCTTGAACTCCGCCTTGCGCAAGGCGCTCAACGCCTTCTTCGACGTGCTGACGCAGTATTCGATCGACGATCTCGTCAAGGCGCGGCCGCAGATCAACTTCCTGCTGGGCCTGACGGGCAATCAGGAATCGCGTCGCAAGCCGACGATTGCCGCTCCGGCAGCCTAAACCTCGCTGACGAAATTTTGATGCGACCGTGGCCGCGTTTCGCGCCGCGGTCGTTCTGTTTTAGGGGAGTTTGGGGCGAAAAATTCGCGCATGGCGTGTGCGGCAATGCTCTAGCCGACGCGAAATTATACCAAATGCGACAGGAATCGAGTTTATCCAGTCCGTTTATTTCTAAATGCGGCCCATTTTTGGCGGAAAATTACTAAAGTTGTCCATCTGGAAAAATTTTCCACTTCGGTCGTTGATTTCAGCAAATAAATGTCGTTCCATCTGCCGTCATTCCGGAGGGTTTCCGGGATTTCAAATAAAAGAACAAACCTGGGAAAACGATATCATGAAAAAGATGTCTGTCTTGTTGGCCGCGACGGTCCTGGCTTCGGCCATGGCATCCGCAGCCTGGTCCAAAACGCTCGTTTACTGCTCCGAGGGCTCGCCGGAAGGCTTCGATCCCGGCATTTACACTGCAGGCACCACCTTCGACGCTTCCTCGCGCACGGTCTACAGCCGTCTCGTCGAGTTCCAGCACGGCAAGACCGAAATCGAGCCGGGCCTAGCTGAAAGCTGGACGGTTTCCGACGACGGTACGGTCTACACCTTCAAGCTCCGTCCGGGCGTCAAGTTCCAGGCGACAGAGTTCTTCACCCCGAGCCGCGATCTGAACGCTGATGACGTCGTCTTCTCGTTCGAGCGCCAGCTGAAGGCTGACAGCCCGTGGGCCAAGTATGTCGCCGGCGTTTCCTACGAATATGCTGCAGGCATGGGCTTCCCGGATCTCATCAAGTCGGTCGAGAAGGTCGACGACCTGACCGTCAAGTTCACGCTGAACCATCCGGAAGCACCGTTCCTTGCCGACCTGGCAATGGACTTCGCCTCTGTGCTGTCGAAGGAATATGCCGACAAGCTACAGGCTGACGGCAAGATGGAACAGATGAACCAGATGCCGCTCGGCACCGGTCCGTACACCTTCGTTGCCTACCAGCCGGATGCCGTCATCCGCTACAAGGCCAACGAAACCTACTTCAAGGGCAAGGAAAAGATCGATGATCTCGTTTTCGCGATCACTCCGGACGCTTCCGTCCGTGCTCAGAAGCTGAAGGCTGGCGAATGCCACATCATGCCATACCCGAACGCGGCGGACATCAAGGACCTGCAGACGGACTCGAACCTGAAGGTTCTGGAACAGCCGGGCCTGAACGTTTCCTACCTCGCCTACAACACCCTCCAGGCTCCGTTCGATAAGGCGGAAGTCCGCAAGGCGCTGAACATGGCGATCAACAAGCAGGCGATCGTCGAGGCCGTCTTCCAGGGCGCCGGCCAGGTTGCCAAGAACCCGATCCCGCCGACGATGTGGTCGTACAACGATGCCATCAAGGATGATGCCTACAACCCGACCGAAGCCAAGGCCATGCTCGAAAAGGCTGGCGTCAAGGATCTCAGCATGAAGATCTGGGCGATGCCGGTTTCGCGTCCGTACATGCTGAACGCACGTCGCGCCGCTGAACTGATGCAGGCTGACCTTGCCAAGGTTGGCGTCAAGGTCGACATCGTCACCCACGAATGGGCTGAATACCTGAAGCTCTCCAAGGACAAGGCCCGCGATGGCGCTGCAATCCTCGGCTGGACGGGTGACAACGGCGACCCGGACAACTTCCTTGACACTCTGCTCGGCTGCGAAGCCGTCGGCGGCAACAACCGCGCGCAGTGGTGCAACAAGGAATTCGACGATCTCGTGAAGAAGGCCAAGAAGACCGCTGACGTCGCAGAGCGCACCAAGCTCTACGAACAGGCGCAGGTCGTCTTCAAGAAGGAAGCTCCGTGGGCGACGATCGATCACTCCACAGAATTCGTACCGATGAGCGCCAAGGTTTCCGGTTTCGTGCAGGATCCGGTCGGCGTTCACCGCTTCGACGGCGTTGATATCGCCGAGTAATCAAAATTATGCAAAGATGCCCGGCAACCCCGGGCTTGGCCGGCGGTCAGGTTTAATACCTGACCGCCGGAACACTATGGACACTTGCCAATGTTGCGATTTCTCATCGGACGCCTCGCGATCCTGATCCCAACCTTCATCGGCGTTTCGCTCATCGCCTTTTCGTTCATCCGTCTGCTGCCCGGCGATCCGGTCATGCTGATGTCGGGCGAACGCGTGATGGCGCCGGAACGCCATACCCAGGTCATGCATGATCTCGGCCTCGATCGTCCGGTCTACGTGCAGTACCTCGATTACCTCAGCAATGTGGTGCAGGGCGATCTGGGGGCGTCGATCGTCACCAAGCGCCCGGTTCTGCAGGAGTTCGGCACGCTTTTCCCGGCGACGCTGGAGCTTTCGCTCTGCGCCATCCTTTTTGCGATAGTGCTCGGCATCCCCGCCGGCATCTTCGCGGCCGTCAAACGGGGAACATGGTTCGACCAGAGCGTCATGGGCGTGGCTCTTGTTGGCTATTCGATGCCGATCTTCTGGTGGGGCCTGCTGCTTATCGTTCTCTTCTCGAACACACTGCATTGGACGCCCGTCTCCGGCCGCATCGGGCTGATGTATTTCTTCAAGCCGGTTACCGGTTTTATGTTGATCGATAGCCTGCTGTCCGGTCAGGCCGGTGCCTTCAAGTCTGCCGCCTCATCGCTGATACTCCCGACAATCGTTCTGGGCACCATTCCGCTTGCGGTCATCGCCCGCCAGACGCGCTCGGCCATGCTCGAGGTGCTGGGCGAAGATTATGTTCGGACAGCGCGTTCGAAGGGCCTCGCGCCGTTGCGCGTCGTCGGCCTGCATGCGTTGCGCAACGCCATGATCCCGGTCGTAACCTCGATCGGTCTGCAGGTCGGCGTGCTGCTCGGCGGCGCAATCCTGACGGAAACGATCTTCTCCTGGCCGGGTATCGGAAAATGGATGGTCGATGCCGTCTTCAAGCGCGATTACACCGTCGTTCAAGGCGGGCTGCTGTTGATCGCCGGCATCATCATGGTCGTCAATCTGATCGTCGACCTCATGTACGGTCTCATCAATCCACGTATTCGTCACTAGGAGCGGCTTATGAGTGTGATAACCACCAAGTCGACCCAGCCGTCAGGGCTCTCTGAGTTCTGGTACTATTTCTCTCGCAACAAGGGCGCTGTCGTCGGTTTCGGCGTCTTCCTGCTGGTCCTGCTGATGGCGATCTTCGCGCCGTTGATTGCTCCGCATAATCCGATCTTGCCCTATGAGGGCATGCAGCGCCTGCCGCCGGCGTGGTCGGAAAAGGGCAATCCGATGTTCCTGCTCGGCACCGATGCCGTCGGTCGCGATATGCTGTCGCGTCTGATTTATGGCACGCGCTTTTCGCTGTTCATCGGCCTCGTCGTCGCATCGCTATCGGCTGTCGCCGGCGTGCTGCTCGGCGTTGTCGCGGGTTATTTCCGGGGCAGGGTCGATACCTTCATCATGCGCGTCATGGACATCATCCTGGCCTTCCCTTCATTGCTTCTGGCTCTCGTGCTGGTCGCCGTCCTAGGGCCGGGCCTCGTGAACGCCATGATCGCGATCTCGATCGTGAATCAGCCGCACTTCGTTCGTCTGACACGCGCCGCTGTGATCAGCGAGCGCGAGAAGGAGTATGTCGTGGCCTCCCGCGTGGCCGGCGCCGGCACGTTCCGCCTCATGTTCAAGACGATTTTGCCGAATTGTCTGGCACCCCTGATCGTCCAGGCGACGCTCGCATTCTCGGCCGCGATCCTCGACGCTGCAGCCCTTGGCTTCCTCGGCCAAGGCGCCCAGCCGCCGACGCCAGAATGGGGCACGATGCTCGCGGACTCGCGTGAGTTCCTACAGAGCAACCCTTGGCTCGTGACTTTCCCGGGTCTCTGCATCCTTATCACGGTTCTCGCTATCAACCTGATGGGCGATGGTCTGCGCGATGCGCTTGATCCCAAACTGAAGAGGTCCTGAGATGGCACTTCTTGAAATTGAAAATCTCGTCGTCGAATTCCAGACGTCAACGGGTCCGTTTCGCGCCGTCGATGGTGTGTCGCTCAAGGTAGATGCGGGGGAAGTCCTCGCAATCGTCGGAGAGTCGGGATCCGGTAAGTCGGTGTCCATGCTCGCAGCGATGGGGCTTCTACCATGGACGGCAAAGGTGACGGCCGACAAGATGGTCTTTGACGGCCGCAATCTGCTTGGCATGTCAGCAAGCGAACGACGCAAGATCATTGGCAAGGATATGTCGATGATCTTCCAGGAACCGATCGCCAGCCTCAATCCCTGCTTCACGGTCGGTTTTCAGATCGAAGAGGTTCTGCGAATCCATCTAGGCCTAGATAAGGCTGCGCGGCGCAAGCGCGCGATCGAGCTGTTCGAGGCCGTCGGCATTCCCAACCCCGCCGAGCGGCTCAGCCATTTCCCGCATCAGATGTCGGGTGGCCAGTGCCAGCGCGTCATGATCGCCATTGCGATCGCCTGCAATCCGAAGCTTTTGATCGCCGACGAACCGACCACGGCGCTCGACGTGACCATTCAGAAGCAGATCCTCGATCTCCTGATGCGGCTGCAGACGGAGCATCGCATGGGCCTCATTATGATTACGCACAACATGGGCGTCGTCGCCGAGACGGCCGATCGGGTGATCGTTCAATACAAGGGCCGCAAGATGGAAGAGGCCGACGTCCTGTCGCTCTTCGAATCCCCGAAGAGCGATTATACAAGGGCGCTGCTTGCCGCCCTGCCGGAAAATGCCACCGGTGACCGGCTGCCGACCATCGGCGAAATTTTCAAGGGAGCGGCCCAATGACGCCAGTCCTCGAAGCAAAGAACATTGTCCGCAACTATTACCTGCCGGGCGGCCTCTTCAAGAAGGAGAGGACCGTACATGCCGTCAAGGGTGTGAGCTTCACGGTGGAGCAGGGCAAGACGCTGGCGATCGTCGGCGAAAGCGGTTGCGGCAAGTCGACGCTTGCCCGCATTGTCACGATGATCGATCCGGCGAGCGGCGGCGATCTGTTCATCGACGGCAAGAAGGTCGATATCGCCGCAGGCGACCTGACGCCGGAAATTCGCCGCAAGGTACAGATCGTCTTCCAGAACCCCTACGGTTCGCTGAACCCACGCAAGAAGATCGGTGACATCCTGATGGAGCCCCTGATCATCAACACCGATACGCCCGCTGCCGAGCGACGCGAATTGGCAATGGCGATGCTCAAGAAGGTCGGCCTCCAGGAGGTCCATTTCAACCGCTACCCGCATATGTTCTCCGGCGGCCAGCGTCAGCGTATCGCAATCGCTCGCGCTCTGATGTTGAAGCCAAGACTCCTGGTTCTCGACGAGCCGGTGTCCGCGCTTGATCTCTCGGTCCAGGCCCAGGTGCTCAATCTGCTCGCTGACCTGCAGGACGAGTTGAACCTTACCTATGTCTTCATCAGCCACGACCTGTCGGTCGTCCGCTATATGGCCGACGATGTCATGGTGATGTATTTCGGAGAGGCTGTGGAGTACGGCACGCGGGATCAGGTTTTCAATGATCCGCAGCACAGCTACACGAAGACGTTGTTTGCGGCGACGCCGCGCGCCGATGTCGAAACCATCAGGGCGCGTATTGCGCGCAAGAATGCCACCCTGGCTGCTTCGTAGGAAGGGTTCGCCAGCGTTAGCGACACCGGTGCCGGGATCGTGCCCCGGGAGGTGGTGTAGGTCCTGAGGTTTAGGCGGCCATCAGTGTTTTCCATTTAGGGTCGGGTTGTTCAAGACCAACCTGATGGA